>JAUYCD010000057.1 GCA_030692375.1 Candidatus Latescibacter sp.
CTTAACTAACCACAAAAAAATTCTCCCCAAAGGGGCTTTAAATCAAAAAAATACAAATCGTTGCGTGTATTGTTGTAGTAGCTGTGGTAATGTGGGAAAACGTGAAACGTTTTTCCAAGTAACTGTTTGAAAGTCAAAGACTTTTCAATGGTTACGTCATTTCCACAGCTTTCTTATTTTTTCATGATACTTTTGACAGTACCTTCTTCTAGGTACTGTCAAAAGTATTATGCTATTTAATACTTAAGGATTTGATATTATTAATGTTAGCAAAATTATAAAGTTCTCCCTCTTAACTAACCACAAAAAAATTCTCCCCAAAGGGGCTTTAAATCAAAAAAATACAAATCGTTGCGTGTATTGTTGTAGTAGCTGTGGTAATGTGGTAAAACGTGAAACGTTTTTCCAAGTAACTGTTGAAAAGTCAAAGACTTTTCAATGGTTACGTCATTTCCACAGCTTTCTCATTTTTTCATATTATTTTTGACAGTACCTTCTTCTAAACAAGGAGCTTTTATCATGAAAAATATTCCGAAGGTGAAAACGGGCATCGTGGCGGTAAGCAGGGACTGCTTTCCGGCCGAGCTGTCACGGTCGCGGAAAAATCGCGTAATAGAGGAATGCCTCGCAAGAAATATCCCAGTAATCGGATGCGATACCCTGGTGGAAAACGAGCGGGATGTCCTGGCCGCCCTCGATGAAATCGAGCAGAAAGGGATAAACGCCCTGGTGGTTTATCTGGGAAATTTCGGCCCGGAAGGCCCCCTTTCCTTGCTCGCCGATAAGTTCGGAGGTCCGGTGATGCTCGCCGCGGCCGCCGAGGAATCGGGGAAGGACCTGTTCGGCGGGAGAGGAGACGCTTTCTGCGGCATGCTCAACGCCTCCTATAACTGCGATCTTCGCTATCTATCGCCCTATATACCCGAATATCCGGCGGGGACACCTTCCGAGGTCGCAGAAATGATCAGTGAATTCATCCCGGTTGCCAGGGTGCTCCTGGGAATCTCCAGCCTGAAAATTTTCTCCTTCGGGCCTCGTCCCCAGGATTTTCTCGCCTGCAACGCCCCGATCAAGCCGCTCTACGACCTGGGAATAGAGATCATGGAAAACAGCGAGCTTGATCTGTATGACCGGTTCCTTCAGGCGGAAAACGATCCCGGCATTGCAGACACCGCCCGTGAGATGGCCAAAGAGCTGGGCGAGGGAAACGCTTATCCCGACCTTCTCCGTAAACTGGCGCAGTTCGAGCGCGCCCTCATCGCATTCGCCGAGGATAATCTCGGGGCCTCTCAGTTCGGCATATTCGCCAACAAATGCTGGCCCTCGTTCGAAAAATATTTCGGATTCGTCCCCTGCTATGTCAACTCACGGCTGGCGAACAGCGGGATACCGGTATCCTGCGAGGTGGACATCTACGGCGCCCTGAGCGAGTACATGGTCTGCGCCGCGTCAGGCATTACCGCCACCCTGCTCGACATCAACAACACAGTCCCTTACGACATGATCGATGCAGCCGGCGACCGAATGAAGGGCTATAGTTCGACCGATCTTTTTATGGGATTCCACTGCGGCAACAGCCCCGCAAGCTGCATGGCCGATTTCTCCCTGAAATACCAGCTCATTATGCACCGTCTCATGGAGCCGGGATCACCCCCCAACATCACCAGGGGAACGCTCGAAGGCAGCCTTCGCCCCGGAGACATCACCCTTTTTCGTTTGCAATCCTCCGCCGACACACAGCTTCGCTCCTATGCAGCGCAGGGGGAGATTCTTGACATAAATCCCCGGTCATTCGGCGGAATCGGCATTTTCGCGGTGAAAGAGATGGGGAGATTCTACCGTCATATCCTCATCGGAAAGCAGTTCCCGCATCACACAGCAGTCGGATTCGCCCATGCCGGAAAAACGCTTTTCAGCGCTGTAAAGATGCTCGGGATTGACGATGTTTCATTCAACCAGCCGCGCGGGATGTATTATGAAGGAGAGAACCCGTTTGCCCCCTAACCCTCTGTCCCTTGCCGCTTCGCGGGAACGATGAAACCGTTTACCCCCGAAGGGGGCAAGGGAAGTCGTTGAACCAAAGTCTGTTCCTGCTCCCTCCGGGGAAAGGGAGTTGCTTTCCGAAATCCATTGCTTTTACCTGTTCATAGAGCTACTTTTATAGAAAATATCCCACTATCAATTTGGCCGGTTACTCACCCTATGGAACTCAATCTCAAGCCATCGCACAAAGCAGTGAAGGATTATTATGATGCCCTCCAGAAATTCACCTCTCTCGGTTATGAGAATGAAGGGGCGGTAAAGAACGCCTTCGCAAAACTCCTCCGTACGGCAGCAAAACGGTTCGGCTTTACATTGATTGAGGAATATCCCATAAAGAAAAACGGCGCTTCCATAGCGGTAGACGGCGCGCTTCTCGATGACTTCAAGCTGAGTCACGGCTATTGGGAGGCCAAGGATACGCAGGATGACCTCGAAAAGGAAGTAAAAAAGAAGTTCATAAAAGGCTACCCGCAGGACAACATCATCTTCCAGGCCCCGGAACGGGCGCTCGTTTATCGAAACGGGTCCAAGGTGTTCGATGAAACAATAACCGAGCCGGAACGCCTCATCAAGGCGCTCGAAGTCTTTTTCAGCTACCAGCCCCCGCACTATCCCGAATGGCGGAAAGCGGTAGAGGAATTCAGGGACAAGGTTCCTCAGATCGCGAAGGGCATTCTCGAACTCATCGAAAAAGAGCGCCAATCCAACACGCAGTTTATCGAGGCGTTCAACGGGTTTGCCGATCTCTGCCGCCGCTCTATCAATCCCAATCTAGCGCCGGAAGCCATCGAGGAAATGCTCATCCAGCATCTTTTGACCATCCGTATTTTCAGCAAAATTTTTGACAATCCCGATTTCGCCAACAAGAACATCATCGCCCGCGAGATCGAAAAGGTCATCGACGCTCTCACGTCCCACCATTTCAGCAAGGGGGAGTTCCTTAAATCGCTTGACCCGTTTTATCTTTCCATTGAAAACACCGCCTCCTCCATTAGCGATTTCTCGCAAAAACAGGACTTCCTCAATACCGTCTACGAAAAATTCTTCCAGGGCTTCTCGGTCAAAATCGCCGACACACACGGCATCGTCTACACGCCCCAATCTATCGTCAACTTCATCGTCAATTCCGTCGAGGACATCCTCCAGCGTGAATTCAACCGCTCCCTCTCCGATGAGAACGTCCACATCCTCGACCCGTTCGTAGGAACCGGGAATTTCATCATCCACGTCATGCGAAAAATCAAAAGAACCGCGCTTCCCTATAAATACGCTAACGAAATCCACTGCAACGAGGTGATGCTTCTTCCGTACTACATCGCGTCTATGAACATCGAGCACGCCAATTACGAAATGACCGGGGAGTACCAGCCGTTCGAGGGGATATGCCTCGTGGATACGTTCGGGCTGGCGGAGCCGCAGCAGGGCGATCTGTTCACCGAGAAAAACACAGAGCGTGTCCAAAATCAGAAAAAAGCGCCGATTTTCGTAATCCTTGGCAATCCGCCTTACAATGCGGGGCAGGTGAATGAGAACGATAACAACAAGAATAGGAAATACCCGGTGATTGATAAGAGGGTGAAGGATACGTATGCGAAGGATTCAAAGGCACAATTAGTTAGAAAATTGAGGGATCCTTATATCAAAGCTTTTCGTTGGGCTTCTGATAGAATTGGTAAAGAAGGGATTATCGCATTTGTAACAAATAATAGTTATATTGATGACATATCATTTGACGGAATGCGAAAACATTTATTTTCGGATTTCAATCATATTTATGTTTTTGATTTAAAAGGAAATATACGAAAAGATTCAATGCGTGATGGTATCCCTTTGGGAGAGAAACATACAGTTTTTGGACTATCTGCAATGGTTGGGGTATCAATAACTTTATTAATAAAAAATCAAAAAGAAAATGAACATAGAATATTTTATTATAATGTTCACTTCAGGGCCACAAGAAAAGAGAAGTTTGAACTTATTGATAATGCAAAAGTTATTCATAACTTGCCGTTAAAAGAAATTTCCCCTGATAGAAATTATACATGGCTAAAGGAGGGTCTAAATGAGACGTTCAATTTTTTACTCCCGTTGGGCATAAAAAAAGGGAGTAGGGGCGATGAGAAATCCATATTCAATCTTTTCTTTCTTGGGATATCTACGAATAGGGATAGTTTTGCTTATAGTTTTAATGGAAAAACATTAAAAGATAATGTTTCTTTTTTTTCTGACGAATACCATAAAGCAATGGCTATTTTCCCAGATGGGAAAGACATAAATATTGACAATGAATTATCATATGATAAAATAAAATGGAGCAGAAATTTAAAACGACATCTTAAGAAACGAGACAGAATTATAATTAATGAAGAATCAATTAGAAAAAGTATGTATAGACCCTTTGTGAAAAAAAACCTTTACTTCTCTGATATTATTATTGACGAATTGTCATCAAACCACAAACTTTTCCCCATACCCGAAACCGAACAGGAAAACCTTGTAATCTGTGTCCGAGCAATCGGCAACAATAAACCATTTCACAGTTTAATGACAAATATTATCCCCGATTTACATTTAACCGGTGACTCCCAATGCTTCCCCTTCTACACCTACTCCAAAGACGGCTCCAACCGCACCGAAAACATAACAGACTGGTCTCTTGAGCAGTTCCTCTCCCATTATTCCGCCCCCTCCATCACCAAGTGGGACATCTTTTATTACATCTACGGCGTCCTGCACCATCCCGGATACCGTGAGAAATACGCCGCCAACCTGCGCCGTGAGCTGCCGCGGATACCATTCGCTCCGGATTTCAGCGCGTTTTCCGAGGCGGGGAAGTTGCTGGCCGATCTGCATGTGAATTATGAACATAAGGAGGAGTACCCGCTTGCGGAGATAGAGACGCCCGGAAAGCAGCTCGACTGGCGTGTGGAAAAGATGAAGCTGTCAAAGGACAAGACCCGGCTTATTTATAATGATTTCCTGACGCTGGCGGACATCCCTCCGGAGGTGTACGAATACCGCCTGGGGAACCGTTCCGCGCTGGAATGGATCGTGGATCAGTACCGGGTGACAACGGACAAACGGAGCGGAATCACCAACGATCCAAATAATGAAGAGGACAGGTGGTACATCCGGAGCCTGATAAAGAAGATTGTCACGGTGAGCTTGGAAACGGTGAGGATTGTAAAGGGATTGCAGAAGTTTGAAGAAAATACAGCCCCCTAAATCCCCCAAAGGGGGACTTCCCCCGGCAAAGATAATACAGGTTTGTAGTTTACTTGTTGAAGAACTTGTTTTTCAGTCTTTTAAGTCCCCCTTCGGGGGATTTAGGGGGCTGCATTTTAGGGGGCTGATTTTAGAGGCGTATTGTGATGCTTTACAAGAAATACAGCCCTCGGTATGTTATTGAAATCGCGCGTAAACTCCGTCTTGAAATGACCGAGGCAGAAACGCTCATTTGGTCGCACATCAACAATAAGCAGATTGACGGTTTTCGTTTCAGAAACCAACATCCCATCGGAAGGTATATCGCAGACTTCTATTGCCATGATCTGAAACTGATTATCGAAATTGACGGAGGAATCCATAATGAGTGTAAAGAATATGACGGAAACCGGGATGGCTATCTTCAGGCGGGAGGGTATACAATCCTACTATTCACTAACAACCAGGTAACATCTGAAATCGATTCCGTTCTTGAGACGATTCGCACAAAAGCCCGCGAAATAAGTATTTCAAGTCCCCCTCCGGGGGATTAGGGGGCTGCCTTTGAAAGGATTTTTAACCATGCACACCAAACTTTTTCGCGGAATGAAATGCCGGAGAGTCGGAAATTCCGGGCTCTGGGTATCGGAAATCGGTCTGGGAACCTGGAAATGGGGATACCCGTCGTACGACGGCTCACGGGTGGACGAGCATGAGGGGTTCAAAATCCTCGACCGCGCCCTCGAGCTGGGAATTTTCCACTGGGACACCGCAAGCTCTTACAACAACAAGTCAGGGAATTCGGAGCGCCTCATCGGACGGTACTTCAAAAGCCGGGGAAACCGGGTTCGCGATATGGTCGTTCTCGCCACGAAGGTGACCCTTCCCGCCCGCGCCGAGCACGAGATGGAGCGCGAGTTCACTCCGAACGAGCGCGGCTCCAACCGGAAATACATTCTCACTGCGGTTGACAACTGCCTCCGCAGTCTTCACACCGACCGGATCGACATCCTCTACCTGCACGAGCCCAGCCTCATGCCCGACGGTTCCTGGGAGACTCCGCTTGCCGAGACATGGGGAGCCTTCGAGGACGTCGTGAATAAGGGCAAGGCTGTCTACCTCGCCGTGTCGAATATGACCGCAGCCCAATTCGATGAAAACGCCGCCGCCCTCGCTTCGGTGACAAAAAACCCTTCCCGGCGCCTCATCGCCGTCCAGAACTGGTATAATCTGGCCGAGCGCCGTAAGGTGGCGACCGAGGGGGAAGACCGCCTTGAAGGGTATGAAGAGGCTTTTCTGAACTTCGCCTGGAAGAAAAAAATCGGAGTTATTCCGTTTTTCCCCCTGGCCAGCGGCCTTCTCAGCGGAAGATACCGCCGGGGCAGCCTTGATAAAGCCTCCGGGCGTATTTTCGATGACGGCGGCAACTGGAAAGACCTCTTCCTGACCGATAGAAATCTGGAACTGGTAGAGAACCTGGCCGGGATCGCGGAAAGGAAGGACTGCTCGATGGCGCAGCTCTCCATCGCCTGGCTCCTTTCCCACGATATCGTTCCTTCGGTGATCGCCGGAGTGACCAGAATGGAACAGCTTGAGGACAACGCCGGGGCAGTGAATGTGTCCCTTACCGCAGACGATCTTGCAGAGCTGGACCGGATCAGCCGGGAATAGTGTTAAGTCAATCAGATAATGTCTGATGCTGGAGTTTCTTTTTCTTTTTACCCCCTTAAAAAGGGGGTCGCCGCTCAAGCGGCGGGGGGATCTTTATTCGCCGGGAAGAAGAAATCCCCCCTGCCTTTGGCATCCCCCCTTGTTAAGGGGGGAATATAAATCCAACTTTATTGCATGACTTAACACTATGAAGGATTGTGCGGGTGAATCCTTGCCCCCTCTCCCACATATTTGTGAGGGCTATTGAACAGGCTTGCCGGTTTCAAAATCGAAGAGGGTGTTGCGCTTGAGGTCGGCCGCTGCAAGCTGGTAGGAGATGTAGGCGCCCAAATAGGCCATTTTGGCGCTGTTAAGACGGTTGCGGTCCTGGGCCAGATCATCCGCTTTGATTTCTCCGATGTTGAAGCGCTCGAGTGAGATATCATAGCTTTTCTGGGCTATTTCCTGTCTTTTCTGAAGAATCTGGATACGGCTCTCGGCATCCCTGACCCGGCTTACCGAATCCTTTATTCCTCGTTCGATCGTCTTCTTTGTGTCTTCAAGACGGAGTTGGGTGTTCTGGAGCTGAGCTTGCGCGCTCGTCACCCGGGCCTCATTTACTCCCCAGTCCCAGATAGGAACGTTCAGGGTAAATGTCACTCCACGGTTCCGGGGACGACGCTGCATGTCATCCCAGCTTGAATTGAAAAGGTCTCCCGGACCTGTAGAAAAAGGCAGCGAAGAGTCGCTTACACCACTGAAATCATAGAATGCTGAAACCACTCCGTTTATCTGATTGTTCGAAGCGATGTCGCGGATGTTCATCTTTCCCTGTTCGATGGAAATCTCCCCTTCACGAACTTCCGAGCGGTTTTTAAGACCCTCGGTAATTGCCTTATTCAGGTCTATATCAAAATGATTAATGGTTAAATCTGCTTTTACTGTTATATCTTCTTTGGGATCAACGCCGATGAGTTGTTTAAAGCTCTCTATTTGACGCGTCAGAGCCGCCTGGTTGGAGAGAAGATTGTCATTCGCTTCAGCCAGGTCAACCTCCATCTGGAGCGCCTCCACTTCAGGAATAAGCCCGGCTTCGAATTTCTGCTTGGAGGTATCGTAGGCTTTCTGCTGCTGGTCAAAAGTTTCCTTGGAAATTTCAGCCGTGCGGATGTTACGGTAGAAATCGTAAAAAGACGAGGTAACATTATAGATAACATCCAACTGCTGACGGGTTCTCTGGCGGAAGGTCAACTCGTAGCCGAGCTGGGCGTTTTTCAAGTTTAACTGTATGCGGTTCAGTGTAAAGAGCGGCTGATTGAGCTGCAGACGGAATGAGGATATAAAATCCGCTCGTTTCAAAGTATTCTGTGTCTGTGTCAGATAAGTTGATACGTTTGACTGGGTTAAGTTCGAGGTGAATGTTACCGTTCCGTCGGTGGGGAGCGGCTGCCGGATGGTCAATCCCCCATGATACTGCAAGGAGCCTGTGCTGTTATACACAGGAAGAGCGTTCGCTACCTGCACTGCCGAAACCTGTTCCGACCAGATCGGCGAATCTAACGCCATCCTGACATTCGTACGGAAACTATTACGGGCGGAAATGAGATTCTGTTCGGCCTGAGTCAGTTGCAGGCGGAGTTGTTTCATGCTGTAGCTTTTTTCCAGGGCAATATTTATGGCATCCTGCAAGGTAAGTACTGTTTGCGCATAAACACCCGAAATAAACAACTGGGAAAAACACAATCCCGCTAATACTGCCTTGACCACGAAAGACCCGCTACGCGTGGTTGTATGAAACCCCATGCAAAGAACCTCCTTATACTTTCATTATTCATATCGTAACGCTTCAATCGGCTCCTTGAGCGCAGCCCGCCTTGCCGGATAGTATCCGAAAATCACTCCCACCGCCACTGATACCCAGAAAGCAAGGAAGATGGACTGGACAGAGACGATAGTTCTCCAGTGAGCGTATACGGCAATGACTTTGGTCATGCCAAAACCGAGGATAATCCCGATTAGACCGCCGGTGAAACTCAGAACCACCGCCTCGAGGAGGAACTGCCCCAGAATGTCGCGCTGGGTGGCGCCGACCGCGCGGCGGATTCCTATCTCACGGGTTCTTTCCAGCACAGTGGCAAGCATGATGTTCATAATCCCGATCCCGCCGACCAGAAGCGATATTCCCGCTATCGCGCCCATGACGATGTTGAAGATACGCTGAGTCTGCTGGCTCTGACGGAGGAGCGCCTCAGGGATGGTTATCTCGAAGTCCTTGATCTGGTTATGACGGCGGAGCATGGTATTCCGCGCTATGTTCGCCGCTTCCTGGATACGGTTCGGATCATTCACCCGGGCGGTGAATCTGGTAATCTCACTCTCGAACTGCTGCTTCGGATACCGTTTCAGCATGGAGGTTAGGGGAACATACACGTATTTATTCATGTCGCGCACCACGAAACTGGTTTTGTTCCCGGAGTTGGAAATCACCTTGTCCTCCATGGTGCCGATCACCGTGTACCACTGGTCTCCGATCTTCACCTTCTGGCCCACCGGATCCCGGAAATAGAACAGGTCGCGCTTTATCCCGCTTCCAAGGGTACAGACGCGGCGGGATTCTTCCACATCCTGATAGTTGAAAAAAGTCCCGTCGCGGGAAGTATAGTTCATCACGGTGCCATACTCCGGAGTGGTGCCGACAACCGTGGTTTTTACAAGCTCTGTCTTGTAGCGCACTTCCAACGTCAGCTCCCGTTCGGGAATGGTCATCTCGATAAGCGGATTAAGCTCTTGAACAGCGCGGGCATCCGCCCAGAAGAGACCGCTGGAAAGGCTCGAACGCCCCACCCCCGACTGCGCATCGGTCACCGGTATGTCCTGGACAATGATATTGTGCATTCCCATCAACTGTATCTGTTCGAGCGCCTCACGTTTCGCGCCTTCTCCGATGGACAGCATGGCGATCACCGCACCCACCCCGAAAATGATGCCAAGCATGGTCAGGAGCGACCGCAGCATATGACTGCGGATTCCCTCCAGCCCTATGACTAAACTTTCCCTGTAATTCATTGATTCAATTCTCCCAAGATCGGAACATGGTATGCCACAGCATAAATAAACTCATTGTTATCTGCCTCTACCGCCGCCTCCACCACCGCCACCGCTGCCACCACCGCCACCGCCGCCCTGGGGCCGGGCGCCGCCTCCACCGCCTCCACCACCTCCGCCGTCCCTGCCGCCCTGACCGGACGCGCCGCCGCTCTTTGTATTATTGGTCACTTTAGGAGGTTCTTTGCCCAGATCTTCCAGACGAACGGTGGGATCACGGAGCGCCACTTCCAATCCCGGTTCCAGGCCATTTTCTACTATCACATAGTCGCTGTTTTTTGACCCCAGCTTGACAGCTCTCCGCTCAAAACCGTGCCTTTTCACGTAAACGACCGTCGTGTCCTCTTTTCCGAACACCGCCTCTAACGGTATAGAGATGACGTTGGGTACTTTGCCCGTAACGATATTGCATTGAGCGGTCATTCCCGGCTTCAGCCTCGGGTCCGAACCATCGATGGTCACCTCGACATCGAATACCTTTACTTCCGAATCTCCTTCACGGTGCGCCAGGGTGGCCACATTGGTAACCTTGCCGATAAATGCCGGACCATGCAATGCATCGAGCGTTATTGTGGCTGTCTGATTTTTGGATACTCTGCTGATATCCACCTCGTTCACCTTGGTTTTTACTTTCATCTCCGAAAGATCGGGTATGGCGATCAATTCCTGTCCCGGAGAGGGAGTATCCCCTACCTTCACCTTCGCCCTGCCCTGGCCCCCATATATTTCCCGCAATACTACCAGTCCTGCTTTAGGGGAACGCATGGTCAGCTCGCTTAGACCTTTCTGCGCTTGTTCCAGACGCATCTTTTGCTGGGTGACCCGCAGCTCGGCGCGGGCGACTGTTGCTTTGTCAATGATTTTCTGGGACTCTATCCTTTGCTTGGCCTGGGCCAGAGAAAGCTCGGACTTCTTGAATGTCAGCTCCATTTCACGGCGGCGTGCTTCTGCTTCGTATTTGGCCAACTCATAGCTCAATTTGTCCTGCTCAAATGTATATTGCTGGACCTGGTATGAGTTTTCCAACTGTTTCATGGTGGATGCCATGCTCGCATTGCTGCTGGCCTGGTCGGCCTCCGCCTGGGCAAGCTCGTTCTGACGGTCGGTGACATTCCGCAGAGCGTCTGTAGTATCGAACTGGATGAGGAAATCCCCTTCTTTTACCATGGTGCCGTCCGGAACTATATCGATAACCCGGACACCCCCGTACATACGCACCGGAACTGTGACCGTGACCAATCGTGTCGCATCGAGCTCTCCGCTCTGGTTGATGTTAATGAAGAAATCCCCGCGCTGTGCTTTGTACGTTGCAATCTTGGGATCGCTCTTGGCAATCTTGATATAAATGCCGGCTCCGGCAAGAAAAACGAGAGCGATTATGCCTATGGTGATATACCGCTTTGGGAGTCTTTGAAAATCAGGAAATTTCATATTCACCTCTTTCTTTATCTTTTTATCTATTCCCCGAAAATCTGCTGGCAGCCGGAGTAAATGAACTGTCCGGATTTGCTTTGAGTTTGGCCATTTCCTGCGCCCGCCGCTCTATCTCTGCCGCTCTTCCCAGCGGTTGAAACTCGGGGGCGGAAGGCAGCCAGGAAATTTCATCTCCTGTCTGTAATCCCTGCCTCACTACGACAAATCGATCGTTCCGCTTTCCCAGCTCCACCTGCACCGGCTTTTTCGGGTTCTTTTTTTTAAAGACAACCGGTTTGCCTTTATCTTCGTATACAGTACCCACCGGGATATACAGAACATTGGGAAATTCATCGAGAACAATTCTCGCCTGTGTAGTCATCCCCGGTTTGAGGCTGCTATCTGTTTCCTTGATTTTTATTCCCACCTCAAAATCCTTGATCTGGGCTCTCCAGTTTTTTTTATCCGCCAGCTTTGAAACGCGCGTCACATCACCGTGAAATACAGTCTTTTCAAACGCATCCAGAGTTATCTCCACCTTATCTCCCACAAGAATTTTGGTTGCATCTACCTCGTTCACGCGGATGACCGTTTCCATCTTGCTCGGATCGGGGATGCTTGCAAGTATCTGGCTGGGCCAGGGCTTGTCACCCACCTGAATCTTACGGCGCGGTACACCCCGCCCGCCTACCTCAGTATAGACTACCATGCCGCCAATGGGGGCGGTCAGGGTCAATTCCTTGATGCGTTGTTCAATGCGATCCTTCCACTCCTGGCTTTGCTGTACATTCATAAGCACACGGCTGCGTGAGGCGACGTCGATGATTTTCTGGTTTTTCATCCGGGTCTGAACCTCATCGAGCACGAGCATCTGTTTCTGGTACCCCAATTCCGCCTGGTTCTGTATTAACGAGGACTCGAATTTCAACATCCCTTTTTTTAAATCCGCAAGCTCCTTGGAAAGCTCAGAGCTTTTCAGGTCTGTTTCCAACTGGAAAGCGCGGGTTTCCTGATCAGCGTCCAGGGCTTTCAATTCCAATTGGGCTGTTTCAAGGCTTTCGTAGACCTCTTTCAAACGAGTCACCATCGGAGTGGGATCGATCTGGGCGACAAAATCGCCCGCCTTCACGATGGTCCCGTCATCAACCATCTTTACGATCTGGAGATCCCCCCAGATCATCGGAACTTTTACATCAAATGAAATGATTGCCCGGATCTCCCCGCTCTCGACAAGGTCCACGCTTAATGAGCCTCTCTTGGCCACAGCCCATCTTTTCTGATCCTGCTGAGGGGGATTGGAGAGGGAATAAAAAGCGCACATGAACAGGAATCCGACTACAGCAGCCGCGATCCATACACGTTTATCCTTGAAAAAAAAGGTGAATCCGGGTAGTTTCAGTCGCATTACTCACTCCAAGAAATGGAAAAATGAAGTCGTTTCATCTTAGATACAACAAATCACCTATTGGACGAATATAAACTATCGATAGTTTAAATCTTTTACCGGGAGAAATGAAGAAATTAACTTTTTTTTATACGGGTATGTCATTAGCCCTAATTATTCACAAACTTAAAGATAATATCCCCCCGCCGCTTAGCGGCGACCCCCTTATCGAAGGGGGTAGAAAAAATGAAAGATAAAAAATGCTTGTGGCGAATTCTCCCCTTAACAAGGGGAGATGCCGACAGGCAG
>JAUYCD010000058.1 GCA_030692375.1 Candidatus Latescibacter sp.
TTGCTGCTTCGCAGGCACGATGAAGCCGTGTCCTGCCCCCTCCGGGGGAAGGATGTCCAAAGGACACGGGGTCCCCGCTCGTACGAAGTACGTGCGGGGTGGATTGAAGGGGGCTGCTTCCAACAATCTCGACTTTTGCAATTAGCTCATCGATTATTAATAGCTTACGCTTAGGTATTCATTAATCGGATGAAGTAACTATTAAAATTATATCCCTACTTATCAATATCGTTCTTGATTTTTTTCCAAGATAGTGTATATTTATGAAAAATCACTTTCTTTTAAGCAATTATCCCTTTTCATTTGTTTTTTAGATAGTCAATAATGAACATGGGATTTTCGAATCTCCGGGCCTTCAGCGCGAAGGTCAAACTATCACGTTCAAGGGGAAAGGAGGAGGAAAATTTTCTGGCTTGGTATTTGATCGCGAAGGGAATGACGGGATGATTCGCTGATCCCATCGTTTGGCAATGTACAAAGTTCCATGAATCCAAAGGAAGGTACACCATGAAAAAGATCCTGCTCATTGCAGTAGCGTCACTCTTTGTCTCAACAGCAGTGTTTGCCGATACCCCGACCAACATGGCGGTGGGGTATGACGCCGTTCTCAATGGCATCAGCGCTCGGATGATAACGTCATCGGGAATAGGCGTGCAGGGAATTGTCGGCCTGAACTTTGAAACTCCAAAAGCAAGTGGAGCAGGCTCGGGAATGGATCTCAACCTTGGCGCCAACGTGTTCAAATGCATGTGGAAAGCCGACAAAGTCAATCTCAACTGTTTTGCCGGGGTTGTGATTATGATGAAAAAACCAGAGATAAAAGATGCTGACACCAAGACCAATTTTGCCGTTATGGTCGGCGGCGAGCCGGAAATCTTCCTGTTGAGCAACCTGAGCGTTTCCACAAAGTTCGGTGTGCAGATTCAGATCAACGGGGACAACCTGGATGGCGCTGGCAAGACGGTAAAAGACTCCGGGAGCACCGTGTTCGGCACCTTCGGGGATAAGGTCAGTATCGTTGAAGGCGTATCGTTTAACTGGTACTTTTAAACAATTGACCATAGACAGGTTTTTTAAGGGCGCGAAATTTTTCGCGCCCTTATTATATACCTTTACTCTGGATTGATGAATAAACCAGGATTACCCACCGGGAGAATGATTCAATGGCTAAATCCGCCTGGGGCCTTGATAGACTCGATATGTTTAAAGGTCTTAATGCCATGGAAATGCAGGAAGTCGCCAAGATCACCAACAAGGTTCATTTCAATAAAAATGATATCATAGCCGGTGAGACAGATGTCTCCCGCGATATTTATGTCCTGATCGATGGAAGTGTTGAAATTATATCACTCAACGGGGTGCCGTTGTATCGAATTTCCACCGGAGAGATTTTCGGGGAACTTGCTCTGGTTCCGGACATCAAGAGAACCGCAATCGCGCTCTCCCGAGAGGACAGTTGGGTGTTGGTTATGAATATGCATCACCTGGAAAAACTCGGCGAAGAATATCCGGATGTTTATAAAAAAGTCTCGAATAATTTAGTAAAAAGCCTGGGCACAAAACTTGCCCGCGCCAACAAACTTATCGAACTTCTCAAAACAGAACTGGGAAAAGCTTTGAAACCCCGGGAATAAATATACCCTCAGTTATAGTCGATGTATGCATGATCGATTAAAAGTATATTCTTAAATCTGAAACCATAACGGGGAGACAGCTCGCGACACTTTTCTAACAACGAATAAAAAGTGTCACGGGAAATATCGTATTTCTAATCATGGGCAATCCCCCTGTTCTGTATCGATTAATGGTATTTGGCTACCTAACCCGAATTATTCACAAACTTGATATGACATTTTCTTAACTCTTTTTTAAACAAATACTTATTATTAATTTGGGAAGGCAGCCCCCTAAATCCCCCAGAGGGGGACTTTTCGTGGTAAAGATGAAAATGCGAAAGCGTAACTTTTAAAAAACCAATTAAGCCTTGTCTTGCAGTCTTTTAAGTCCCCCTTTGGGGGATTTAGGGGGCTGTAGTTTTAACGCTCACAGAGCCTAAAATCCCTTTTACATGCATAATTCGGGCTAAATATATACAGATTAAGGACATTGCCCATATTTTATTTTAACCGGACACTACTGGAAGAATTTGAAAAAGAAAAAATCACGCGTCTGGGTATTCCTTGCCCTGGGGATGACTGTTGGAGTAATATTCCTGTTTTTTCCCCCGATATCTCCACTTCGGAAACCAGTGGAACCAAAAGTGAATACGGCTCCGGCTATTCCTGCACAGAAGAGCGAGCAAAAGCGGTTTTCCAAGTTGGAAATCACCACAGTCACTTTTGAGAACGGCCAGATAAAAATCACCGGAGTTTCCGACCTGCCGGACAATTCCATTTTGAGTGTGGGTTTGGACATCGCCAACCGTACGGACACCAGAGAAGACAGCGGGATCAGTATCCGGGCCACGGTTTCTGGCGGCGCTTTCACTGCCAATCTTTATCAGCCGAAAACCCCGAAGTTTGCCCGCGGTCCAATTGTGGCGGATGCCCTCTTTTCTCCCCGAAATCAGCCTGAATCAGTGCTGGCACAAGTGGGGAAGGATGGGGAATATCTGGAGGGAGACAATGTGAAAGAACGGTTCGGTTTTCGCATACTGGAAGCAGAAAAAAAAGTAGATATGAGAACCAAATAGGCTTCGAGAAGATGAAATGCTATATCTCTGAAAAGCGAAAGATGTTATGAAACATTTTTTTTCCATCCTCTTTTTTTCCATCGCATTCATTGCCCAGGCAGAGGCCTCTCCCTGGTGGGTGTTTTTCACCGATGAGCCGGGGCGCAAGCCCGGAGATACGGTTTCGGCTGCCCTGATTGAGCGGGTAACTGAAACAGGCGCTCCGATACGCACTGTGTCCCGGTATTTCAATGCGGTCTCGGTGGAGTATGAGGGAAGTCCGATAGAGCTGGAAAAAATTCCCGGAATTCGGAAAGTGTATCCGGTGAGGTCGCTTATCCGAGTTCCGGAGCCTGCTGCTACTGAGAAATCCTTCCGTGCTAAACCTACCGGCACTTTGGCAGACAGCATCAGCCGATACGGTGTAATGTATGATGAACTCAAAATGCTTAATATCCCGGCGGTTCATACACGGGGCTACACCGGAAAAGGGGTGGAGGTCGGAATACTCGATACCGGATTCGACAAAATCAAGGAGACCGGATGCCTCAAAAATGTGCGAATAGTCCACACCCGCAATTTCGTTCGCGGGGGAGAAGATGTTTCCGGAGATTATCACGGAAGCTTTGTTCTGGCCTGTCTGGGGGGGATGCTTGATGGTGAGTACTACGGTCCGGCATTCAACGCTTCGTTTCTCCTGGCTGTGACCGATGATGTCTCGACGGAAACCCATACCGATGAGGATCGATGGGTGGCTGGGGTGGAATGGTGTGACAGCCTGGGAGCAAAGCTCATCTCTTCTTCCCTGGTTTACAATGAATTCGACAACCCCGCCGACAACTACAGAAGACAGGACATGAACGGCCACACATCCATCGTGGCTCGCGGCGCGGAAATCGCCGCTTCACGGGGAATCGTGATGGTGAACGCGGCCGGAAACGAAGGTACAACTTCCTGGGGAATCATCACCACCCCTGGCGATGCAGAGCATGTGATAGCAATTGGAGCGGTAAATGTTGTGAAGGCAGGAGATCCGGTTATCGCGGCGTTCTCTTCACGAGGTCCCACTGCTGATGGCCGTATCAAGCCGGATGTTGTCGCTCCGGGTCAGGGGGTGTATGTCCCCACCCTCGGAACCACCGGATTTTACATGATGACCTCCGGCACTTCTCTGGCAACTCCCCTGATCTCCGGTCTCTGCGCGCTCATTCTCGAGACGCACCCTTCATGGACTCCCGCCCAGGTAATGGCAGCGCTCAAAGCCTCAGCCCGCGACCTGGGAGACCCCGGCCCGGACAACATCTACGGCTGGGGACTGCCTGATGCCCTTAAAGCGATTGATTATTCCCCGACCGGAGTCGCTATAGACCAGTCCGGCGATTATGGGAAGCCGGTATCTTTCCGGCTCATGAACCCGTACCCGAATCCGTTCAATGCCGCAGTGGTCATTCCTTTCAGTCTGGACTCTCCGGAGAAGGTCAGGATCAATATCTTCGATATAGTCGGAAGACTGGTCGCCACCGTTTGGAACCAGCCTGCCACGCCCGGCCGTCACGAGGTTCTCTGGGACGGGGAGGGCTGCGCTTCCGGAGTTTATTTTGTCCGGGCCGCGGCGGGTAACCAGGTGGAGGCCGGAAGAGTAGTGATGGTGAAGTGAACGCTCCTTTTTTCTTACCCCATATACTGATGATGCGGCAAAAAGTAACAGGGAATGTTATTTTCAGAACGATAAGACAATATTATGTGATTTATTGTTTATTCTACGCTATTGAAAGAACTCACCCCCTGACCCCCTCTCTTGAAAATAGAGGGGGAGAACCATCTGCTTCTTAAACTATGTATTATCAACAAAATAACCAACGCTTTAGTCGTACCCCTCTCTTATTAAGAGAGGGGATCAAGGGGTGAGTTACCTCCAATAAAAAGATATTATATAGTGTTCTTTTGTCTTGATGAATATTTTCGGAATTCTTTTTTGCCGGATCATCATATACTAGAATGCAAAATTTTAATAAAAGGACAGCAAGATGATCCGGAGACTCTTTAAACGAAGGGGCGGAATCTCTAAGTCCGATGAGTTCTGGGAACAGGATATTATCCTGTTCGCCGCGGGCATAGGAAACGCGGTAGCGATTCTCTCGTTATTCATATTTTACTGGTTTGTATGCAACTGGCGTCTTGAGAATCCATTACCAATCGTCTACAAAATTGACGACGCCATGGTGGCTGTTGAGGCTGCCGCTAAAGAACAGGGAGCGCCCTCAGGCACAGCGGGAAAGGTGAATTGGCTGGAATTACCCGGCATTTCACGCGGACTGAAATCTTTTTATTACGCCCGAGAGCTTGTCGGGCCGATCATGGTGATGTTTACAGGAGACAACTGCAGCCTATGCGACCGTATGGAACGGGAAACCCTTTCCAATCCGGCCGTCTGCGATCGCCTGAATGAGAACTGGAGATGTATCCTGATAAACATCAATAAGGGGAGAGAGGTTGAATTATCGAACAGTTGGCTGCAGAGTCACCGCGGGTTGATGAGATGGTACAGTATCCATAAGGAAAATAATAAGCTGTTTGCCACCGAATTACTGAGCCATCACAGTTTGATGAGATGGTTTAACGCTGACAGTCTTCCCACGTTTGTCTTCTTTGACAGAGAAGGTGAGCCCGTCCAGAGAGTTTCCGGGTATTGGAATGCGGACGCGTTCGGCTCCCTGCTCGACTACATGCGGGACGGAGTGTACAAGTGGTACCTCCCGTTTGAACAGTATCTGAAAGAAGTGAAGCGGTGAATTTCTTCATGTTTCACTATCCTTTCATTCTCCGCATCAACGCAAAGTAGAGACGCACTTCGCTGCGTCTGTACTCAATAAAGGATGGAAAAGGCTGGAAATTCGAATGCATCACGGATAATTTATGGTATCTGAATAATTTTAACATATTTCGAGAGAATACAATAAAAATAATTAAAACAAGTTTTTTTCTTTGCGAACTTTGCGAGAAACAGTCTTTCAAAGGTTTCACAAAGATAGAAAACAAGCTATATCCCATAAGAAGAATCCTGATCCATTGTAAAAGAGAATTACCCTATGAACCAATCTAAAAAAATCCTGTCAATCTTGGAATCATGCGAATCATGGTTCAGAATTTCTCTCTATATCAACTTCATCCGCTTCATCCGCGGCTCCATTATTCTCTTAGTTTACATTATTCTCTTCTTTTCATCCACTGGAGCACAACCCACGGATAACCTGTTTATAGAACCTATCACCGAAGCCGGACTGGTGAGGATGCTTCCGGCTTTGAAAGCGGAAGCAAGAGAAATTGCGGCAGAAAAGAGAAAAAGCCCTCCTCAGGATGCCGACCAGAGGGATGCGATTATCGCGGCGCTCGATTCAGTTCAGACAGCAGTAGAGGAAATCAAAACAGGGGAACTCAATCCCCTGGAATGGATTACCGATTACTCCCGATACCTGGCTGTTCCTGTTGGTGTTTCGTATGATCCGGTTGCCTCACGGATTGAAAGCGTTTGGAATGGAGTTCCTACTGCGCTTTTCACTTTCGGGATTGAAGCTTCAGCTTTTGGGAATGCGGTTATCCATAATGATGTCAAAGCACTTCAGGAAATGACCGCCGAAGGAAAAATCGATGTCATACCCGATCACCGCAAGGTGAACTCCATTCTGGATACCGCCCGATTATTTTATCGAGACAAAAAGTTCATTGATAATGGCCTGACCGGCCCTCTGGCATGGTCGTTCACTGCTCCGGACAGTTCGCTCACCTTCGGTCTCTACGAAGCCAACATTATTCTTTTCCACGGGTGTACCACACTTTCTTCCGGGCCGCTGATCGAGATTGAGTGCGGCGGTATTTTAGGTGTGGACAGCGATTTGTTGAGAGCCGCCTCTCTAGACCTTCTCTCTCTCCTGGAACGTTGCGGCATCCCAATAACAGAGTATCTGAATTTTAAAACCGCTCTTTTCTTCGCCCGAGGCGATGCCAAAGATTCCAAAAGAATGGAAACAAGCGCTGCCAACCGCCCGAATACATCTGAAGCCAGGGAGACATTTGAAACATTGACGAGAATGATCGAGGTTCGGAAAATGAATGCCGATCTCTACAGCCGCTATGCCACAATACTGAATCCTCTCCTGACAACTCTTGATCTGAAGAAAAAGTAGAGAGTCTCACCACCGCTTGACCGATTTTTCTAATGCAATAAATACTTACGTAATGGAATGCAGGCAAGATAGTTACGCAGATATACAAGGATAACACCAGGGAGGAAAACGGATAGCGCTTGCAAATAGGAAAAGCGAAATGTATTTTTCTTCGCACATCCGGCGACCCCGTGAAGCACGAAAATCCTGGCTGGAAGATTCAGCTTACATTCACTCCGTGAAACGATACTATCATGAACTCCAAAAGTTAATGTGAACACTGGCTTGGCTTTTTTAACGGTTTATCATTTGGAAACCTAAACTTTCTTATGTGCATCTATCTCTTTCTTTAACTCTTGATTATATTACTTAAACTTTTACAGAACTCTGATACCATGTCATCCTGAACTTGTTTCGGGATCTATTTGCTGCACATTATTATTAGTTTTTTTATAGGAGATATCCATGTCCTGGTTTGATACCATGAAAAGGAATTTCCGCATCGGCGATGAGAAAGATGTTCCCGGCGGAATATGGATGAAATGTGAAGAGTGCGGCGCCATCCTGCTCAAGGAGCGGGTAATCCAGAACCTTTGGATTTGCGATAAGTGCGAGTATCATTTCAGGATAACGCCCAACGATTATATCAACCTGATTTTCGATAAAAATTCGTTTGTCGAAACCAACCGCACCATGCGGGATGTGGATTTTCTCAAGTTCGTCGATACCAAAAAATATTCGGCTCGGATCAGCGCCGCCCGCAGCGAAACGGGGGAGAATTCCGCCATCAAAACCGGCATCGGCAAGATTTACGGTAAACCGGCGGCAGCAGGGATTATGGATTTCCGGTTCATAGGCGGCAGCCTCGGTTCCGTGGTGGGGGAGAAGATCATTCGTGTGATGAACGATGCTATTGATAAAAAACTTCCAGTGATTATGATAACCCAGTCCGGCGGCGCCCGCATGCAGGAAAGCACCACCGCACTCATGCAGATGGCAAAAACTTCGGCTGCTGTGGGACTTCTTGCCAAGGCGAAGCTGCCCTATATTGTGGTTATGACTAATCCCACCTCAGGCGGAGTGACTGCATCATTCGCCATGCTGGGAGATGTTCATCTGGCCGAACCGAAAGCCTTTATTGGTTTCGCCGGTCCACGGATTATCAAAGCAGCCTTGAAATGCGAACTGCCCGAAGGATTTCAGAAGACCGATTTTGTTTTCGAGCATGGCTACTGCGATCGTATCGTATCCCGCCAAAATCTGAAAGACGAGATTTCAAAAATACTTTCGCTTTTCATGGATTAACCTGCCTTCTGACGATACGGAACCCGATGAACATGCCGCCGTATTAACCGGTACTTCATCTACACTGTTAATCGAACCCATCCTGAAACTGCCTCCAGGACAGATACAGTGTTTTTACACAGATACCGTGTTTTTACAATGAATAAGGAATGTAGGAACCTGCTGGTCATTCACATTATGTAATGCTTGCACTCTGATACTCGTAAAAATAAGAATAAGGAGATAAGTTTACATAATGTACATTATGCGCACACAATTATCTATCTCCGTTCAACGGAATTACATTATTCCGGGCAGAAAACGTGGCAGTTTTTCCATGGTTTCGGAATTTTTTCACCGCAATGAGCACAGTGGATAAATTCAGAATGGTCTCTTAACATGATAATTCCTCCTTTGAAGCCTTCCTCCTCCTATGATGGGAAAATAAATCGCTCGATCATTTTTAGCAAGAAGCAAAATAAACCTTGGTGTTATAAAGGATCAAAGCAATGTGGAATGTTGCAAAACATATATAAAAAACTACCCGTGCAACATTGTATGAAATTCTGTTGCAAAACCCTGTTTGAATCCTCATATTTGGTTTACTTTCAATGATATGAACAACACTTTCAGTTATTTTCTGCGGAGGATTGATGAATTTTACCTGGGTTGATTGGCTGATTATCATTGGATATCTGGGCGCCACAGTATCAGTTGGTCTTTACGCTAAAAGATTCGTTTCCGATCTTGCAGGATATCTGGTTGCCGGCAGGCGTCTAAGGATCGGGCTCGGCACCTCAACCCTCATTGCTACCGAACTCGGCACTGTCACAATTATGTATATGGGCCAGAACGGCTACCAGAACGGGTTCGCAGCCATGGTGATGGGGATTATCCTGCTCACCGCCTACCTGCTGGTGGGCCGCACCGGGTTCATCATCGAGGGACTGCGGCAGCTACGGGTCATGACCATCCCGGAGTTTTATGAAATCCGATACAGTCGCACCGTGCGTATCCTCGGGGGATTACTCCTGTTCCTGGGCGGCACTTTGAATATGGGTGTGTTTCTCAAGCTGGACGGTGTATTTTTGAGCCATGCCATGGGGTTCGGCGACTCGGCGGTGGCGATCATCATGATTATCATGCTCGTGGTGGTGGGACTCTACACCATGTTCGGCGGCATGCTCAGTGTAGTGTTTACCGATTACATGCAGTTCGCGGTGATGACCTTCGGCATGTTCCTCGCCACCATCTTCGCGTTCAAGGCGGTTTCTCTGCACCAGGTCGCGCATGCGGTTACCCAGAGCCTGGGCTCCGCCGGGTTCAATCCTTTCACCAACGACAACCTGGGATGGACCTTCGTTTTCTGGATGCTTCTCTCTAATTTCGCCGCCGCCTCGCTCTGGGCGCCGGGTGTTGCCCGGGCGCTTTCTGCGGAAAGCCCAAAGACCGGCAAACGGATATTCACCATCTCCAGCCTCACATTCGCGGGACGGGCCATGATTCCAATGTTCTGGGGTGTCATCGCACTCACACTCTATCCTGGGCTGACCGGTGAAAATTCCATGGCGGCTATGCCGCGGATGCTTGGCGCGATCCTGCCCACCGGTGTGCTCGGCATCCTCATCGCCGGAATGCTCGCGGCGTCCATGTCTACCTACTCCTCCTACCTGCTGGCCTGGGCATCGGTCATCACCCGCGATGTCATCGCCCTCCTCTTAGGCGGCCGTCTCTCCGAGAAAGTGGTCATGAACATCACCCGGGTCTGGGTGGCTCTCATCGGCATTTATCTTGTACTGTTCGGTCTTCTCTACACCATGCCGGACATCGCCCTAAAGTACATTTACATCACCGGAAACATCTACACCGCCGGCGCCCTCTCCGCCATCGGCTTCGGCCTTTACTGGCGGAAAGCCAACAATATCGGCGCCTATGCCTCGCTCGTAACCGGCGCGATTGCCCCGATAGCTTTCCTCGTGCTTTCCGGAATGAAATCGACGCTGCCTCCGTCGCTGGCCTGGCTGACAAATTCAAATTTTTCCGGATTTGCTTCGTTCGCTCTCGGCGCGGCAGGCATGGTGGCCGGATCGCTCCTGACCCAGAAGCGTTATCCGCCCAGGGACATCACCCCATTACTCACAAAGGAGCGCTGATATGGAAACCGTTATGACCCCAACCTATATCTGGATGGGTATTTTTCTCGTCGCCGCTGTGATGTTCTGGGGCACAGCCCTCTGGGCTGTCTACCGGGGATTCATTGATATTTTGGATATTATCACAACGGAAAAGGGAAAAACATTGCGCCAGGGCACAAAGGGGAAAGACATAGCCTGAAACAGAGATACCCGCTTCATCAATGTCTTTTTTTTAACCTTCCATTACTTCCTTCAAATCCGGAACGCCGTTCACCACAGCTATGCGTCTCCCGCCAAGCAATTCCAGGCGCGGGATTATCTCCGGACGGGCGCCTTCGAGGAAGTAAAGCCCCTTGCCCATTTTCCAGGCTCTTTCCGCCGAGTACCATGTCCCTCCTGTTTCTCCGGGTTCCACAACGATAACCGCGTCCGCCAGGGCTACCATGAGCTTATTTCTCCGGAATGCCGCATGGGTGGTAAACACCTGCCAGATAGGAAGCTCGCTCATGACCAGGAACGAGTTCGGATTGTAGGAATCCTGTATATCTTTGTGTACACGAAACCGCGAGAGACCGTACGGCAGAACTGCGATGGTTTTTCCTCCCGCCTCCAGAGCGCCGCTGTGAGCCGCCATATCAACTCCCCGGGCATAACCGGACAACACGGTGAATCCACACTCAGCAATCACCCTCCCGCATTTGTAGGCTAAGTCGGTTCCTGCCTGAGAAGCATTCCGTGCTCCGCATATCATTATGGTTCTGCTCTCCAGGAGAGAATAATCACCATAACAGGTGAGCGTTTCAGGCGCTCCGTTTCCGAGAAGAGGAATTATTTTTTTCGGGAAACCGGCCTCATCCGCTCTGAGTTCCAGGAGATGAGCAGCCTCCGAACCGTTCATCTCATCATCCCGATAATAGGTTCCATACCGGCGCATTTTCAGGAAAGGACGGCGACTATACCTGTTGCCGTCATGGATATACCGGTTCGTATAATCATACTCCGGCCCTTTAGCACACATAATTCTTTATCTCTCCCTATGTTCTTCTATTAGCCATGATACCAGCATCCTCCTTGCATATACAATACCATAGAACAGTACATATGTCAAGTGAATTTTATTATACTGCATAAATTTTTTTCCGAAATACTTTTTTAATCCGGATTATTCATGAAAAAATTTGTCTCTATCTTCTCACTACATTTGATTTCTTTCTGTTTGTATCCTATATTTGGAAAAATCGTGTTATTGCTCCGGTGATTAAAGAGTGACATCGGATGACGTCATGCCGAACTTGTTTCGGCATCTATTCCAAATATTGGTATCAATATTTATTCGACGGAGCAATACCAACAGTAAACATGGAGTCGCCCATGAATTCCCGTGAACGGATACGTAAAGCAGTCAATTTTGAAAAACCCGACCGGGTGCCCATTGATCTGGGTGCTCTAAGAGCTTCCGGCATCCATGCAGAAGTCTATGACAAGCTGAAAAAAAGGATGGGTATCGCCACCCTTACCAAAATCCACGATTCCATGCAAATACTCGCCGAGATAGAAATGGAGGTGTTGGAGTGTCTCCATGCCGATGTTGTTCCGCTCGAGGCGGCTACAGCTTCCTGGGCAGGGCAGGATGCCCACGAGGGTGTTAAGAAACGTCTTTTCAGCGGGCTTACCGTGTATTTCCCGCCCCGGACGAATATTACCAGTGAACCCGACGGAAGCTGGGTGCTCCGTAACGCCACCGGGGAGCCTTACGCCCTCATGCCCAAAGACGGCTTCTATTTCGATTTCATTCGCCCCACTATGTCTCACCGGAAAATCGATCCGAAAAAATTCCGGCCCCGTAATACCATTCCGGATGAGGAGCTGGACCTGCTCGCCGCGCATGGCCGCTTTCTCTATGAAGAGACCGACAAGGCCATCCTGGGCTGGGGAGCGAGCATCTCTCTTTTCGGGCTTTCCGCCCTCCTTTCGGACAACATTACCCAGGGATCGCTCGATGAGTGGCTCTGCATGCTTATGGTGGAAAAGGAAACCGCCAATGAAATGATGGGGAGATATGTGGATTCGGTCATTGCCTGCTTGAGCCAGTACAATGAAGCGGCGGGTGACTACTGTTTCGCCTGGGGTGTGGCCTCGGACGACGCCGGAACCCAGCGGGGGGAGCTGCTTTC
>JAUYCD010000059.1 GCA_030692375.1 Candidatus Latescibacter sp.
AATATATTGTGTATGACATATGGAATTATGTTTTCCGGGATATTTACCCGGCGGAAATTTTGGATTTATTTTGCTCTCACCTGAAACGGGTGAGGTTTTTTTTGCCCTGTCGGGGTCCCCGCTCGTACGAAGTACGTGCGGGGTGAACTAAATGGGGGTACGGATTGACTATTACAAGCGAGGAACGAATCATGGATGCCGCCGCCATGAAACGTGCTCTCCAGCGGATGTCCCATGAAATTCTCGACCGGAACAACGGTCCGGAGAGACTCGCGCTGGTCGGTTTGCAGACTAGGGGGGTCTTTCTTGCAAGGCGCATGGCGGAAATAATCGGGGCGATAGAGAATACAACCATTCCTGTAGGAATTCTCGATGTCACCATGTACAGGGATGATTATCGTTCGGTGATGAAACAGCCTATGGTGAAAGTCACTTCCATTTCTTTTGAGGTGCAGGGAATTACCGTGGTGCTGGTGGATGATGTGTTTTTCACCGGCCGCACCGTTCGGGGCGCCCTTGACGCTATCATGGATTTCGGGAGGCCCGGGCGGGTTGAACTTGCTGTGCTCATAGACCGCGGGCGCCGTGAGCTTCCACTCATCGCCGATTATGTGGGAAAACAGGTCACGACACAGGTGGATGAAGAAGTACGGGTGCGCATGGCGGAAGGCGATGGAGTGGATGAAGTTACTCTGGTGAAACTATCTCGCTAATAAAGGGGTCCCCGCTCGTACCGGGGTCCCCGCTCGTAAGAAGTACGAGTGGGGTGAAATACGAAGTACGTGCGGGGTGAACAGGAGGGATAGATGACATTCGGATTGAAACATCTTTTCGGTCTCCAGGCAGCCTCGAAACAGGACATCTCCACGATCCTCGACACTGCGGCTTCTTTTCGAGAAGTCCTTGACCGGCCGATACGCATTGTGCCGACTCTCAAGGGAGTGGCGGTGCTGAACCTTTTCTATGAAGATTCCACGAGGACCCGGATATCTTTTGAGCTCGCTGAAAAACGTCTCAGCGCGGAAGTGATCTCCTTTACCAGGAGCGCATCGAGCGTTTCAAAGGGAGAGTCCCTCCGTGATACGGTGCGCAACATCGAAGCCATGAAAATCGATTTGATCGTAATCCGTCATAAATCTCCCGGCACACCGCGTTTTCTGGCCGATCACACCCATTGCAGGATCATCAATGCCGGGGACGGCGCTCATGAGCATCCCACCCAGGCCCTCCTCGACATGATGACTCTGCGCGAGCATTTTGGAAAACTTGAAGGTCTCAAGGTGCTCATCGTGGGTGACATTCTCCATTCCCGGGTCGCCCGCTCCGATATATGGGGATTGAAAACGATGGGCGCAGAAGTCGATGTGTGCGGGCCGGCCACTCTGATGCCCATGTACATGGAATCGTTCGGTGTAAAGGTTCATTATGATCTTGACAAGGTGATCGGTGATTATGATGTCGTGTACATGCTGCGCATCCAAAAAGAGCGTCAGACCGGCGGCTTGATACCCTCTTCACGTGAATACACAGCTCTTTTCGGGCTTACAAAGGAACGGGTGACCCGGATGAAACCCGGAGCGGTGGTCATGCATCCCGGCCCCATAAACCGCGGTGTGGAGCTTGATTATGATGTTGCGGATTCGGAGAGGAGTCTCATCCTCAACCAGGTAACCAATGGGGAGGCAATCAGAATGGCTGTGCTCTTTCTCCTCAGCGGAAGGGAGGAAGAATGAACCCGAAAGACCTTCTCATTCAGGGTGGAAGAGTGATCGATCCCGCGCAGAATATCGACGATGTAATGGATATCCTGTTAAGCTGCGGCCGTGTCGCGGCTCTGGGGAAAGAGCTCTTTCGGAGAAATGCGGAGACCTTCGATGCACACGGATTGATTGTTATGCCGGGTCTCATCGATCTCCATACCCATCTCCGTGAACCCGGCGCCGAAGAAGCGGAAACCATTGCCAGCGGCTGCGCGGCGGCTCTCTGGGGAGGATTTACCGCTGTCTGCCCAATGCCAAATACGGAGCCGCCTGCCGATGATTCCGGCAGGATACATTTCATTCTCGAGCGCGCCCGGGGGTGTGCAACAAGAGTATATCCGGTAGGCGCCATAACCCGCGGCCGCCGCGGCGAGGAACTGGCGGAGATGGGCGATATGGCGCGCGCCGGTGCTGTGGCGTTTTCCGATGACGGTAATTCTGTCGCCAATGCCCAAATCATGGTCAATGCTCTCCGGTATGCCCGGATGGTCGGGAAACCGCTGATCCTTCACGAAGAAGACCGCACCCTGTGCCTTGAGGGACAGATGAACGAGAGCGCTCTTTCCGAACAACTCGGCCTCAAGGGGATGCCGCGGACAGCCGAGGATATCATGGTGATGCGCGATATCGCTCTTGCCGAGTATACCGGAGCCCCCCTGCACATCACGCACATATCCACCCGCGGCGCAGTGGAGATCATCCGCGCCGCCAAAGCCCGGCATGTTAAAGTTACCTGCGATGTAACCCCGCACCACCTTACCCTGACTGAGGACCTGGTTGCCTCTTTCGATACCCGGTACAAGATAAACCCGCCTTTGCGCACCCGGGATGACATCGCAGCCCTTCGAACTGGTTTGGCGGAAGGCGTCATCGATGCCATTGCGACCGACCATGCGCCCCACTATCCCGAGAACAAGGAAGTCGAATTCACGTACGCCGCGTTCGGGGTGACCGGCCTGGAAACGGCGCTGGCTGTTATCGACCGTGAACTGGTACGCCCGGGATTTCTCACCTGGGGCGATGTGGCAAGGAAAATGTCTTTTTCCCCTTCCCGGATTCTGGGAGTGGAAGGGGGAAGCCTCGAAGTGGGAGCAATCGCCGATGTGACCCTGTACAATCCGGAAGCGCCCTGGAAAGTCGACCCGAAACACATGAAATCCAGGTCATCCAACACGGCGTTTTTCGATTGGGAGCTACCGGGGAGGGCGGCGGCAATCGTGGTCGGGGGAGCGCTGCATAAGAATCAGGAATGAAAAGGAAAGAATACAGGAGACAGAATCCCCCCGGCGCTTAGCGCCGACCCCCTTATCGAAGGGGGTAATATCCTGAAACTGTTTCATCGTTCCAGCGAAGCGGCAACAAGTTCAGGATGACACGTGTCATGCCGAACTTGTTTCGGCATCTATAAAATAAACCAGGTTCGTCTCAAGCTTTTTTTAGCTTACTGAGAAAATGCTGAAAACTCATCACACAATTATCAACGGCGATTCGAGAAAGATGGGCGAACTTCCGGATGAGAGCGTTCACCTGATTATCACCTCGCCTCCATACTGGCAGTTAAAGGATTATGGCTCCGGAAATCAGATCGGTTATCATGACAGCTATGAAAGTTATATCAATAACCTGAATCTGGTTTGGAATGAATGCCGCCGGGTGCTCCATAACGGATGCAGGCTCTGCATCAACATCGGCGACCAGTTCGCCCGATCCGTGTATTATGGGAGATACAAGGTTATTCCGATACGGACCGAGATTATAAAGTT
The DNA here is from genome assembly GCA_030692375.1 of Candidatus Latescibacter sp. Lineage (NCBI taxonomy): Bacteria > Pseudomonadati > Candidatus Latescibacterota > Candidatus Latescibacteria (ex Chuvochina et al. 2023) > Candidatus Latescibacterales > Candidatus Latescibacteraceae > Candidatus Latescibacter > Candidatus Latescibacter sp. The sequence continues at coordinate 3,524 of JAUYCD010000059.1, forward strand.
TTGCGAGACCATCGGCTTTGATTACATGGGCGCGGTTATCTGGCAGAAAGTTACCACGACGAATACAACCGGCGGCGCAACCATCATGGGGTCGTTTCCCTATCCCCGCAATGGTATTTTGAAACTGGATTACGAATTCATCCTTATTTTCAAGAAGCCTGGGAGCCCTCCTCCGGTAGATCAACAGTTCAAAGAGCTATCAAAGATGACGAAAGAGGAATGGAATACCTTTTTCCAGGGACATTGGAATTTCAGCGGGGCCAGGCAGGACAACCATATCGCCATGTTTCCGGAAGAGCTGCCGCGCAGGTTAATAAAAATGTTTTCGTTTGTAGGGGATACCGTCCTTGATCCTTTTCTGGGAAGCGGAACGACCTCCCTTGCGGCAAAAAATTTGGACCGTAATTCGATGGGGTATGAAATCAACCCTGAATTCATGCCGGTCATACGGGAGAAGCTGGGTATTCATGACAACTCCCTGTTTGATTCGGCGTCTTTTACCTTTCTTGAGCAGAAGAAACCGGAAGTCGATTTTGATGATGAGATTCAGCGGCTGCCCTATATTTTCAGAGACCCCCATGCATTGGATAAAAAAGTTGATCCGAAAAAATTGGCGTTTGGGTCGAAAATAGACCAGAACGAAAACCCAAGAGAAGAGTATTTTACGGTAAAAGAAATACTCAGCCCGGAGCTTCTATTGTTAAGTAACGGGTTGACCGTACGGTTGATCGGCATAAAACAGGATGTTACCAAATACAATGAGGCAATTGAGTATCTTTCCCAAAAAACCAGGGGGCAGAAGGTATTTCTCCGGTTTGATGCACAAAAAAATGATGACAACAATAATCTTCTGGGTTATGTATACCTTAAAAACAAAACGTTTGTAAATGCTCACTTGATAAAAGAAGGACTCGTACAGGTTGACAGGGAAATGGAATATAAATATAAAAAAGCGTTCATAAACTACTCTTGTATCAGTGAGAGAGAATCATGTACGTTTTAAGCACAGCCTCATTTGTAATGCGGGGGAAACAGATGCCGAAACGGTTTCATCGTTCCCGCAAAGCGGCAACGGTTTCATCGTTCCCGCAAAGCGGCAACAAGTTCGGCATGACACGTGTCACCCTGAACTTGTTTCAGGGTCTATACCTCATACAGTATGTGAAGATACATAATAATCCATACCATAGAGAAAAGCCTTATGAAATCAAAAAAACGAGCCATGCTTGCCCTGGAAAACGGAAAGGTATTCCGGGGGTATAATTTCGGCGCCGAAGGCGAGAGCGCCGGTGAAGTCGTATTCAACACCGCGATGACCGGCTACCAGGAAGTGCTCACCGATCCCTCCTATCACCGTCAGATAGTCACCATGACCTATCCCCTTATCGGGAATTACGGGGTCAATCCGGAGGATTACGAGTCTAGCCATCCCTGGGTGGCCGGATTCATTGTAAAGGAATACTGTCCGTACCCCTCGAATTTCCGCATGAACGAAAGTCTGGGCGATTTCCTTGCCCGCTTCGGCATTATCGGCCTCGAAGGGATAGACACCCGCGAGCTGGTACGGATTATCCGGAATAAAGGGGCTATGCGAGGGATTCTCAGCACGGTCGATTTTGATCCGGAATCTCTTGTGGCCAAGGCAAAAGCCTCTCCGCTCATGGTGGGCGCAGACCTGGCGAAAGAAGTCACCTGTTCCGAGCCATATTATGTTCTGGAAACGGAAGAGAGTGCTGCCCGTCATGCCAAACTCAGGGATATTAAGGCATATCACGCGGATTTTGTGCGAGTTTCACAGGAAATGTTCGTGCGCTCCCGCCTTCCGCTGGTGATCGCCTTCGATTACGGAATAAAATACAATATCCTCCGGAAACTGGTCGGACGCGGGGTAAAGGTTATGGTGGTGCCTGCAGGTACTTCCGCCGCCGAAGTGCTGGCGCTTAACCCGGATGGCATCTTTCTCTCGAACGGCCCCGGGGATCCTGAGGCGGTATCCTATGCCATCGAGACCATTAAAATCCTGGCTGGGAAAAAACCACTTTTCGGCATCTGTCTGGGACACCAGCTTCTCGGGATTGCCCTGGGCGGGGAAACCTACAAGCTCAAATTCGGACATCGCGGAGAAAACCAGCCGGTGATGGACACCTCTACCGGCAAGGTGGAAATATCGAGTCAAAATCATGGTTTTTCCTTAACACCCGGCTCGATCCCCAGTGATGAAGCGGTGATCACCCATATGAACCTGAATGATGGTACGATAGAAGGATTATACGCCGATCATCGTGAAGCATTCAGCGTCCAATACCATCCGGAATCCTCACCCGGCCCGCATGATTCGGATTACCTTTTCGACCGGTTTATCGGGATGATAAAAAAAACCTCACCCGGCCTTCGGCCTCCCTCTCCTAAATAGGAGAGGGTAGAAACAAGGCGCGTAACGAGTTACCCCCTCTCCTGACTAGGAGAGGGGGCAGGGGGTGAGGTAAAGAAACACCAGAAAATAATGTAGAATTCCCTTTTTTTTCGGATCATCTTTTAAAAAAATATAAAAATCGCTTTATTTTGTAAAATTATCACTTGCATTTTCCGAAAGAACAGTTATTATTAGACTAAAATGTCTTTATTCCCTGAGAATCTAAAAAATAGCCCCTTTCTGACGGAGTGCTGCGTTATGGTACGTTTAGGTATTGGAGGAATGGCTGTACTGGTACTGGTTACGTTAGCCGGCAATCTGAGTGCGCAGAACATTTATGATCTCCGTAAATTGACCG
>JAUYCD010000060.1 GCA_030692375.1 Candidatus Latescibacter sp.
CGGGTTCTGGTCTACGATGGAAAAACTCGAAAATGATTTGTCAACCGCGTTGCTTGAGGTCTCAGAAGATAAAAAAACCATTCAAAAACTGGTGGGTTTCCAATGGGCTATATTTTAATGATTGGTAGCGAATTAGTATTAGATCCTGAAACAAGTTCAGGATGACACGTGTCATGCCGAACTTGTTGCCGCTTCGCGGGAACGATGAAACCGTTGCCGCATGCGGGAACGATGAAACCGTTTCGGCATCTATTTTGAAAAGAAACGAAATAAAATATGTCGTCATCTTTTTAATGTTATTTTACTGAAAGCAGCTCCAGCCTACCTTATTTTCACATTTTCAGATGAGGAATTCAAATCATGCGAATTCATGTATGGGTATTTAGTGTACTCCTGTTTTCCGCTTTCGGGGTAAGCGCCGAGGTTACTTCAAGAGATATGGCGCAATCGATTAGAAAAGACTTGCAGCATCCTTACCTTTACTTTTCCGGGAGTGAGAAACCGGCCCTTCGTGACCGGATCGCGAGCGACCCGGAATGCAATGACATCATGGCGCGGCTCCTGGCTGAATCCAACCGTCTCCTGTATACGCCGGTGGAGAAAACCATTCCCCCTGAGAACAAAGATTCACGGTTCGATACCTCAAGCCCTTACCTCACCATTTTTAACAACTATATCAGCTCTGCGTATAACCTGGCTTTCGTCTATCAGATGACCGGCGAAGAAAAATATGCCCGGAAATCGTTTGAATTCGCCGATGTCATCTGCGATCTGCCCACCTGGGTGATGCGGGCTTGCCAGTTTCCCAAAGCCTATCCGCGGGTCAGCCCCTGGAATGTGCCCGACGACAAGGTTGTGTTTACCTACGATATCATTGCCAGCAGTACAGCGACCTCCATCGCCGCTGTCTACGACTGGCTTTATCCGGCGCTCACCAAAGCTCAGCGCGACCGTATCCGGAGCGGACTCCTGGAAAAGGCAGTGGTTCAGGTGCGCGGCAACTGGGATTACCACTGGTGGGCGACCGCCTACCGCTGCAACTGGTGCGCCTGGTGCTGCGAGGGGCTGGGGCTGGCCTCTTGTGCTCTCATGACCGAAGACCCCCGGCTGACCGATGTGATAGCCGAATGCTATAACCGGATGTCCAGAACTCTCGATGAAGCCGCCCGTGACGGCGGCTGGGAGGAAGGCGGCGGTTACTGGGTGCAGACGATGAAATCCTCAGTGCAGTTTGCGGCAGTTCTGAAACGGCTCACCGGCGGCGCCTATGACTTGTTCAAACACCCGGCGCTGGCGAAAGACCCGGTGAAATACCCGCTCTACCTTTCAGTTCCGCCGGGCAAGTCGGTGAACTTTGCCGATGCCGGGAGCTATCGGCTCGGCTCCACCGGCCTGTACAATAAAATCGCCCGGGAGACCGGAAGCAGGGAAGCCGCCTGGATACGGGCTAACCAGTTCGGCGCGGGCGGCGACATTTTCGACATCCTCTGGCCGAGACCATCGGTAAAGCCCGGACTGCCCGCAAAAACCTCCATTCATTTCCCGTTCATCGACTGGGCAATTATGCGAAGCGATTTCACCGATCCGGGAAAGGTCATGGTGGCATGCAAGGCGGGCCGCAACGGCGATCCTCACCACGGCCACCTCGATGTGGGGCAGTTCATGGTCTATTGGCGCGGCCTGGGATACATCTGCGACCTGGGCAGCGCGATATACGATGAGAAATACTTCGACGCCGAAAAATACGACACACCCCAGGCATCGAGCATCGGCCACAACCTCATCTTTGTGAACGGCGAAAGCCAGATTACCGGGAAGCGGAAAGACCAGCCCCGCGACGACGCCATCGGCGGGAAAATCCTCGAATTCCGACCGGGGAAAGAACGTGATTACACGCTCCTGGATGCCACGAACGCTTACCCCAAAAAGGAGTTGAAAAAATGGCGCCGTCATATCATCCTGGAAAAGCCGGTGACTACCGTGGTGGTGGACGAGGTCGGCTCCGCGAAAGGCGCGGAAATCGAGGCGCGCTTCCATTCCGAAGCAGAGCAGCGGGTGAGGGAAGGTTTCACCCTCCTCCACGGCAGGGAAGGGGACATGGCGCTCATCCCGGTTGTCGAGGGGAAATTCGCCTTCCGCCCGGACAGCCATCCCTACCTGGCGCTCCAGAAGCAGGCGAGCTTCCAGCGGATTCCTTACAATGGGACAGTGCTCAGAGCAGCGAGCGAATCCACAGTCCTCGCACACATAATCCTGCCGATTAAAGATGAAAACGAAGCCCAGGCAGTTGTGAAATCTGCCCGGCGGTCCGGTGACTTCATCCTCTCGTACGAATACCGTGGAAAAAAGTACGAATACCGGTTCCGGAAGGAGGGGGAGGGATTGGTGCTGGAGAAATAGTCTTTTTTGTTGAATTATGATGATGATCTGGCAAAAAAGAATTCCGTAATTATTGTTTAAGACATAAGAACACTATTTAATCTTTTTTTATTGGAGGAAACTCACCCCTTGATCCCCTCTCTTAATAAGAGAGGGGCACGACTACAGCGTTGGTTATTATGCTGATAATACTTAGTTTAAGAAGCAGATGGTTCTCCCCCTCTATTTTCAAGAGAGGGGGTCAGGGGGTGAGTTTTTCAATAGCATAGAATACACAATAAGTCACATAATATTGTCTAGTCATTCTGAAAATAACATTCACTTTGACTTTTTGCCGGATCATCATTCATCCTTACCTCTTAAGGTTTCACCTTTCCCTCGGTAATTCCCTTCCATGAGTCCGTACGGAACGGAGAAGCCGGCAGCCCCGCGGTGTTATAGAGATTGCAATAGGGATTATCCGCCCAGCCGTACCGGACTGCGACAGGTTTGGGGACGTTTTCTGCGGAAACGAGCACTTCTGCGCCCGAAAAACGTGCGCTTGCGGGATGGAAGACCTTGTCCTCCCCGGCGATGGTGAATCCCTGGAGCGGCTCCCCGGCGCGGGTGGTGAGGCCGCCGTCAGTGTTATCAAACCGCAGCCGGATGCGATTCCCGTCTTTTTTCATCGAGCGGTAAACCGGCCCGGAAAAGACAATATTCTGACCGTAGGCCACATGCAGCGCCGCGAGCGACAGGCGGCGTCCTACATCCCATTTATCGTTTGGGTGGATATTGGTGCTGTCGCCGATGTCAATAGATACCGCCATGCCGGTTTTGGGGAGCGAGAGGGTCATGAGCTGGGCCTCGCGCAGCTCGGGCCAGGAGCCCCAGGTATCCACTACGGGGATGGTAGATGTCTTCCAGTTGGCAATCTGCACGTAGAGGAAGGGGAAATCCCCTTCGTTCCATGCCTTGCGCCAGTCTTTGATCATGGTTGGGAACAGGGTGCGGTACTGCCAGGCGCGGACTGAATTTGATTCGCCCTGGTACCAGATCGCTCCCCTGATGCCGTAGGGGACCATGGGGGCGATCATGGCGTTGTACAGACCGGAAGGCCAGTCGCGTTCTCCCGGGGCGCGCGGCGGAAGAGGCATTGGCGGAACCGATCCCTTGCCGCCCTGGGCTTTGGCGAATTCGGTAGATTTACGGTTATATTCTTCCTTCGCTTTCGAGTAGGCTGCTTTCATCCCTTCCAGATCATCGACGATAGGACGGAGTTCCGGTTTGGATTTCAATGCCTCTATCCGGGTCCATGCTTCGGCCACCGAGCCGCCCCAGGAGGTGTGGATCAGGCCGACCGGCACCCCCAGATCCTGGTGGATGGCTTTGCCGAAATAATATGCCACCGCCGAAAAGTTCTTCACCGTCTCCGGAGAACAGGCTGTCCACAGGGGTTTCTTTCCGGGGAAGTCGAACTGCGGCTCTTCCTTTGAAACAAGATTTGTGGAGAAATAGTGCAGATTCGGATAATTGGCTGAGGCGATTTCATGTTCGATTCCGGTCACCTGCCTGATCTGCCACCACATGTTGGACTGCCCGGAGCACACCCAGACTTCGCCGACCAGGACATCTTTGAAAGTGAGGGAATTGTTCCCGGCGACCTTCATCTCGTACGGCCCGCCGGCATCCATCTTTTTCAGCCTGATCATCCAGCGGCCGTCCTTCCCGGCGGCTGTTGAAGCGCTGTTGTCGCCCAAGGTTACCGTGACCTTTTCTCCCGGATCGGCCATCCCCCAGACCGGGAGGGGAATCCCCCGCTGCAAGACCATGGAGTCGCCGAAGATACTTGGCGTCTTGACATCCGGCCATGCCGGGGAAATCGCCAGAAACATCAGCGCCAGCGGAATCAATGCCCCATTCACATACTTTTTCATTGGATGCTCCGTCCTTGTTATTGAGGTTATGGGTGGAGGGTTCATAAAAATTCAAGAGACAATAAACTAAAAATTAGACAGGATTAACAGGATTGACAGGATTAAATCTTGAAAATCTTGTAAATCATGCCAAAAGAGTTTCTTTAATTTTCGGATTGTTTTTGAGCTTCTAACCTTTTTTATCCGGTATTGCCGATAACGTGACTATATTTTGCCGATAGATTGCCGTTAATTCGTAGGAACGTTTTCGCCGTGACGGATCGGCCACGACAA
>JAUYCD010000061.1 GCA_030692375.1 Candidatus Latescibacter sp.
GACTATACCCTCATGGACCTCACCGGGGCTTATCCGGGTAAAGAATTGAAAGGCTGGCGCCGCCACCTCATTCTGGAAAAACCATCGATCACTGTAGTGCTGGACGAAGTGTCTTCCGAACCGGGCGCTGAAATAGAGGCGCGGTTCCACTCAGAATGCGCGGTCACGCTGAAAGACCGGTATGCTCTCCTCCGCGGCGAAAAAGGCATTATGGCTCTCATCCCTGTTACCGACGGCCCTTTCCGTCTTCGGTCGGGCTGGCACGCCGACCTGCCGGTGATAGAGACCGTGAAGTTTGCCTGGATCCCCTACTTCGGGGTAGTCTCCGCAGCACAGTCATCATCCGCCCGGATTGCCGCTCTTATTCTTCCGGTCGAAACCGAATCCGAGGCCGAAAAAATAGCCCGATCCATATACAGCAGGACAGACAGCACCGGGAACTACTCCATTGTATTTGAAAAGGGGGGAAAGAAATTCGAATATCGGTTCAGGAAGGAACCGGAAGGATTAGTATTGGAGCAGGGAAAGTCTGAACTTTGACAGGAATCAAGGAGGAATCATTGCATCCGCAGTGGGATTATTGCCTCTTAAAACGCTCTATTCATCTTGTAATCATCTCCTGCCACACATATATTATCGGATAAAGGACAGCGCTTATGGATGATATCAGGAAAAAACTTACCGGGGTTTTCGCCCCGGTGGTCACACCCTTCCGGAATGACGAGCTCATGCTGGATGACCTGCGGTACAATCTCAGGAAGCTGGCGGATTCCGATCTCACCGGGTACCTGGCGCTCGGTTCCAACGGAGAGTTCCGCAGCCTTTCCGACCTCGAACAGCTTCATGTTCTCGAAGTATTTGCGGAAGAGAAGGCAGGCAAGGTGGTCATGGCCGGAACAGCCTGCGAAACCACCCGCTTTACCATCGAAAAAACCAGGAAAGCCGCCGAGATGGGGTTTGAATTCGCAAGCATCCTTACCCCGGGTTATTTTGCCAGGCAGATGAACGATGCGGCGCTCATCGGTCATTATGAAGCGATAGCGGATGCCTCTCCAATTCCGATTCTCCTCTATAACGCCCCGGGATTCACCGGAGGAGTGCAGCTTACCCCAAGGGCAGTCATCCAGCTTTCCCGTCACGCCAACATCTGCGGCATGAAAGATTCATCGCCGACAGGGCCTGACCGCTACCTCACCATCCTTGACCATGCCACGGATTTCCATATCCTCGCCGGGTCTGCAAACTTTTTCTATGCTTCGCTCCATCTGGGCGCAGTCGGTGGTATCATTTCCCTGGCCAACCCTCTCCCGGCGCCCTGCTGCGACCTGTTCCGGCTCTTCACAGAGCAGAAATTCGACGAGGCGCTCGACCTTCACTTCCGTCTCTCAAGGCTTAACGCCGCCGTTTCAGGAACTCACGGGGTGGCCGGAGTGAAAGCGGCCATGAACGTAATGGGATTCAGGGGAGGGGAACCGCGCCTGCCTCTCATACCGCTGACCGACAGCGAACGTGACAAGGTGCGGGAGGCCATTATTGCGGAAGGATTCAATATCTGGTGAAAGAGGGAAATTGTCTTTCATTCTGGATTCTGGCTCCTGAATTCTTCTTTTTATATATTACGACATAAATAATTGCGCATGTTTTTAAGTGTTTAGATCCTGAAACGAGTTCAGGATGACACGTGTCATGCCGAACTTGTTTCGGCATCTATTTTGAAAAGAAACGCAATAATATATGTCTTCATGTATAGCAACGATCTGCACAAAAATATTCAAGGAGTGCATCGAAACATGACCATTCTGGGAGTTGATATAGGAACGACCGCCATGAAAATGGGGGTTTTCCGCGCGGAGGGAGAATTCCTGTCCCTGATCCGGCAATTCACCCGTCATTATGCGGTGAACACGTACAATGACGGCTTGTTCAGCGACATAGAACCGGAAAAATGGCGTCAGGCTTTCCTGGAAGGATGCCGTGAGATGGAGGGTCTTATGGGGGAGATCGATGCCATCTCCCTCTCAGGGACTACCCCGGGGTTCACCGCCATGGACAGCGAGGGCGAGGCTGTGTATCCCGCTATTCTCATGCTCGACCAGCGGTCACGGGTCCAGGCGCAGCGCATCATCAAAACTGTCGGCCTCCCGAAGCTCCTGGAAACCAGCGCCAACATGCCGGTCGCCGGGGGGTGCTCCCTGGCCAGCCTGCTCTGGATACGGGATAATCATCCCGAACTTTATGCCCGGGCGCGTATGTTCGGTCATTCCAACACCTACCTGGCCCGGTGGCTGACCGGAAAAGCTGCCATAGACCCCTCCTCTGCTTCTCTCATGGCCCTCTACAACACGGTGCTGAATGATCTTACCTGGAACGCCGGGATCGCCGCGGAGTTTGATGTTCCCCTCGATTTTCTGCCTGAGGTTAAATATTCCCACGAGAGCGCCGGCAGTCTGAAAAAAGAAATCGCCGCTCTGACCGGCCTTCGCCGGGAGCCTCCGGTGGTAATAGGAGGGAACGACGCCGTTCTTGCCGCATACTGCGCCGGCATCCGAGAGGCGGGGGACATCATGAATGTGAACGGCACCTGCGAGATCACACTGGTATGCCTTCCCCGCTGCCTCCCTTCGATACAGTACAATATCCGCGCCCATGTTCTTCCTGGGATGTGGCTGACCCTGTATGTGATGAACGCGGGCGGGAAAGCCCTGGAATGGTTCCGTAACCTTTTCTGCCGCGAGATGGCTGCGGAGGAATTCTACGGGGATTTTCTTACCGGGGCGATCGATGCCTGGATCGACCGTGAGAGCGGAGTGACTTATGTCCCCTTCCTCATGGGCTCGCGCTATTCCCAGCAGCCGCTCAAAGCAGAATTCCTGGGAATGACTCATGAAACTTCACGGGAAGAGCTTTTGGCCGCCCTTATCCGGGGCCTTTGCCAGTACCAGCGGGAACACCTGAAGGATGTCGGGCTCGATACGCCCCTTAGCGGCGCCATCCATGTGACCGGCGGAGCGGTCAATGAGGCAGTGATCCGAGCAAAAACAAGGTGGATGCGGAACTGCGCCTACGTCATCGAGGAGGAATCCTCCATGAAAGGCGCCGCGATGCTCGGAAGGAAATATTTGGAAAAATGATCTCCCTATATCCCAAATTGTGCATGTTTTGAGTGTTTAGATGCCGAAACAAGTTCGGCATGACACGTGTCATCGTGTATCGTTGAACTCGTTTCAGGATCTAATTCCAATTATTTTTCAAATTGACGTAAAACCTCACCCGCCCTTCGGGCACCCTCTCCTAATTAGGAGAGGGCCGGGGTGAGGTTAAAAATTGGGAATCATGCCATTTTGAACGCTTATTGGAATAAACAATGTATGTTAAAAAGCCAGTATAATCAACCGAAAAAAACTCCCATGACCGATATCATTGCCAACAGACAGAACGCCGTCGACATCGTAAAAACTCTCCGCCGCGCCGGATTTCGTGCATTTATCGTAGGGGGAGCGGTCCGTGACATGGTGCTGGGGAAGTCGCCCAAGGATTTCGATATCGCCACCGATGCCCCTCCCGAAGAAGTGGAACGGCTGTTCGAACATGTGTACCCGGTGGGAGCGCAGTTCGGAGTCAGCCTGGTGCGTATCGGTAAGGATATATATGAGGTCGCCCGGTTTCGTAAGGATGGCGCTTACCAGGACGGACGACGGCCGGTGAGCGTCGAGCCTGCCGGTGAAATCGAGGATGTGAATCGCCGTGATTTCACCATAAACGCCCTGATCTGGGATCCGGAAGAAGACCGTATCATCGATCATGTCGACGGCATCGCGGACATCCGTAACCGCATCATCAGGACTGTAGGGGATCCGGTTCAGCGCTTCGGCGAGGACCGTCTGCGGATGCTGCGGGCTGTAAGGTTTGCCGCGCGGTTCGAGTACAGCATCGAGCCTGTCACCCTGGAGGCGATCCGGCAGAATGCTTCAAGCATTTTCGAGGTAAGCTGTGAGCGTATCGGAGAAGAACTTTGCAAGATGTTCACCGGGCCTCACCCGGATCAGGCGCTTATTCTTCTCGATGAAAGCAGCCTTCTCCAACTAATCCTCCCCGAAGTATCCGCGCTCAAGGGAGTGATACAGTCTCCCGAATATCATCCGGAAGGTGATGTTTCCGAGCACACCCTGCAGATGCTGAAGATGTTCGGCGGAGGTTCGGCGACCCTGGCGTTCGGCATTCTTTTCCACGATATCGGGAAACCGGCCACCTTTAAAATGACCGACCGCGCCCGCTTCAACCGTCATGACGAGGCCGGCGCCGAGACAGCGGTCAGAATCATGAAACGTCTCCGGTTCGAGAGCGCCGTGATTTCACAGGTCCGCGATCTGGTGCGAAAGCACATGCAGTTCATGAATGTCCGCGCCATGAAACGTTCCACACTTCGACGGTTCATGGCACAGCCCGCGTTTGAAGAAATGCTGGAACTGTACCGCCTGGACAGCCTTGCCAGCCACGGCCAACTGGACATCTATACCTTCCTGAAAGAGGAAATCGCCCGCGAGAGAACACACAACAGGACTCTCAATCTCCCGGAAAGGCTGGTCTCCGGAGAGGATCTTATCTCCATGGGTTTAGAGCCGGGCCCGCTGTTCAAAACTATTCTGGATGAAGTGATGGATGCGCAACTGGAGGGGAAAATCAGCACTAGGAGCGAGGCCCTTGCATTTTTAAAAGAGCATTTTTCTCCGCCAGTTCGGAAAATTCCGGAGCAAAAAAGTACTGAGCCGGATCCACCAGCGTTCCATGATGCCTGACCTTGTAGAGAAGGTGCGACGCCTCAGCGATTTTCGCCACCCCCGTTCTCCCCATATATCCGATCTTTTGTCCGCGGGTTACACGGTCACCGGCATTAACCAGGATATGCTGCTGGAGGTGGGCATAAAAGGTTTCGTATACACCCTTATGGTCGATGACAACATACAGCCCGTTCTCATCGGAGGCGTTTCTCACCACTTTCGTCACCGCTCCATCCGCGGTGGCAATCACCGGGGTTCCCTCGACATTGTAGATTCTGACTCCGTCATGGAGCTTTTTCCGGCCGGTGTACTCATCCACGGAATATCCGAACTCCTGCAAAATCTTACCGTCCGCAGGCCGTATCGAGGGAACGCCCCGGAGGTAATCGGCATGCTCCAGAAAAATTTTATACAACTCACTGAAGTTTTTCTCATAGGCCTGGCTTTCAACGTCCATACGGTCGATCGTCGAAAATATCTTTTCCGGGGAAAGGAAACGTCCGGCCTTTTGAACGGCTTTTCCCGAACGGCTGGTTTTCAGATCACGGTCGGAGATATTGGACTCCCTGAGTATCTGCTGATTCAGTGAATCTATCACGGTTATCCTGGCAGACACGTGCGACAGGGTTGTATCCAGGAGGATAAGATTCTTCTCCAGAACGGCATTCTGGGTGATTATCTCATGGGTTTTGCTGTTGTAAAAGGATTTCCCCTTGAACCCGATGATGTAGAATATCATGACCAAAACCGCCATCACGAGGAAAAATATAGTACCGTAAATGATCGTACGGTGAACCCTGAACTGTTTGATCGTTGACTGGTAGTGGGGAATGAGGATAAAGGTAAGCTGTTTCCATCCCATATACAATTCTCCGAAAAAGAATCCAGGTGATTCGGCAATAAAAGAAGATGTTACTTCCTTCTCTGTCTTTTTAAAACCTCACCCCCTATCCCCCTCTCCTCGTCTGGAGAGGGGTTAACTCACGGCGGGCCAAATATTTACCCTCTCCTAATTCGGAGTGGGTGGCCAAAGGCCGGGTGAGGTTTTCGCCAATTCAGAGAGCTTTTTAAAACTTTTTGTCGAATCATCAATCCTGGAATCCGTACAATTTCACGCAGAGACTGTAAAATCAGATGCCGAAACAAGTTCGGCATGACACGTGTCATCCTGAACTCGTTGCCGCTTCGCGGGAACGATAAAACCGTTTCAGGATCTATGTAAAATTTTTCATTCTTTCTTTGCGAACTTTGAGAGAGAAAATCTTTTCATCCGTCATCCTTGCATTCTTCAGGTTAAATACCCCTTGAGGGGCTTGGAGCGCGAGGCGTGACGGAGACGTTTTATCGCCTTTTCCTTGATTTGACGGACACGCTCACGGGTAAGTTTGAATTTTTCTCCGATTTCCTCGAGGGTAAGTGAATGATCGCGGTTGATGCCGAAATAGAGGCTGATCACTTCGGCCTCCCGTTCGGTCAGGGTGGAAAGGGCTTTTTCTATTTCACCCTTGAGCGAATCCTTTATGAGCTTCTCATCGGGCGAGGGCTGAAACTTATCCTCGAGAACATCCAGAAGACGGTTGTCCTCCCCGTCATTGAACGGCGCATCAAGGGAAAGGTGACGTGAAGAAATCTTCAGCGTATCCATTACCTCGAACGGGCTCATCTCCAGTTCATCGGCGATTTCATTGGCGGATGGCTCACGCCCGAACTCCTGTTCGAGGCCGCTGGAGGTTTTCCCGATCTTGTGCAGAGCGCCAACCCGGTTGAGCGGAAGCCGCACAATCCGTGACTGCTCCGCGAGAGCCTGGAGTATGGCCTGACGAATCCACCATACCGCATACGAGATAAACTTGAACCCTTTGGTTTCATCAAACCGTTTGGCGGCTTTGATGAGTCCCAGATTCCCTTCGTTAATCAAATCTCCCAGAGACAATCCCTGGTTCTGATACTGTTTCGCCACGCTGACTACGAAACGAAGATTCGCCTTGGTGAGTTTTTCCAAAGCATCCTGGGATCCCTGTTTGATCTCACGGGCCAGATCCACCTCTTCCGACGCTGTTAAAAGTGCTACTTCGCCGATCTCCTGAAGGTACCTGTCAAGGGACTGATCTTCCCTTGTGTAAGGTTTTTTCGCAAGTTTTGACAAATTTTCACACTCCTGTCACTGCGAGGTTATTCTTCACCTTTTATCGATACCAGCCCCCGTATCACCTGCCCGTTATCCAAAACTCTCAGGCGATAAATAAGCATGGGGCGTTTATTGTTCTTGTACTCATTTTTAAAATTATCGAAATCCTGAACGGTTTTAATCGCCTTGCGGGCTTTACCGATCCAGATTTCGGTGATCACATCGCCCGCCTGAATCTGGCTGTCAGCGGCGGGGCTGTTATCATCGATCTGCGTAACCACTACACCGCTCTTGACACTTTCGGGGAAATTGAACTGCTGACTGTTCAAACCCGCCGCATGAATTCCGCGCCAGACAGATTCGTCGGTCGCCGGACCTGGAGTGGCGTTGGCATAATCGCTGCGATCGGCCAGTTTCACCGGGACAGTCTTTTTCACACCGCTGTCAATGATCTCCAGCTTTACCGTGTCCCCAGGATTTTGAGAGGCGATTCTATTAAGAAAATCATCATAGTTTTTCACTGTCTTTCCATCAAGACTGACAATGACATCACCGATCTTGATGCCAGCTTTTTCAGAAGGTGCATTGGAAACCACCAGATCCACAAGAACCCCCTCTGTGCCTGAAAGGTCGAGAGCTGCCTTGGTGTCCTGGTCGATATCCTTTCCGTGAATACCCAGGAATCCTTTGGCAACCTTGCCGGTAGTAAGAATCTTATTCATGACCGATTTGGCCATATTGATCGGTATGGCAAAACCGATGCCGGCGTAATCGGGATTATACATATTATTAATGCCGATTACTTTTCCATTGATGTCAGCCAGCGCCCCGCCGGAGTTGCCCGGATTGATCTGGGCATCGGTCTGGATAAAATACTGAAATTTCGGTCCGCCCTGCGCCTGAAGACCGGTACGGCCAAGGGCGCTGATCACCCCGACTGTTATGGTACGGTCCAGCCCCAGGGGATTGCCAATTGCAATGGCCCAGTCTCCGGGTTTGAGCTGATCGGAATCGCCCAGATCGGCCACATAGTTGGCAGGCAACGACTTTTCCTTCATTTTCAATTGGATCACCGCCACATCTGTATCAGGGTCTGTCCCCACCACAGTGGCATCAAACTTTTCATTATCGCTCAGAATCACCTTGATTTCCTTGGCGTCGGCAACAACATGGTTGTTGGTAAGAATATGTCCTTCACGGTCGATGATGACGCCGGAACCCATTCCCTGCTGTAATCTTTTTTGATTCTGGGGGATTTTGAAAAACTGCTGAAAGAATGGATCAATCTGCCGTGTCACTTCAGTTTTAACATCAATTTTCACCACCGCGGGCGCCACTTTTTCATACACCTTGACAAAGGGGCTTTGAGGCTGGGCGAACAAAGGCGCAGCAACCTTCTGAGGTGCGGAAGAAGGCTGTGCGGAAATATGCAGAGTAAAAACAGCGACTAAAATTATAAGAGTCAGAGGGGGGATGAGACGGAAAAACAGCCTGGAATACGATTTTACCATGACCTACCTCCCAAAAGCGTTTTAGATACAGGAAGATTATGAAAAAACAGATGCCGATACCTTACCTTATCGATAGCCCTGTCTATAAACCCATAAACAGGAAAATAGTTTCAAAAAATATGCGGGGTAAAAGAATAAAAATAACCAAAAATACCCATAAAACACCTGGGGTATTTCCGGTTATTTTATTGGGAGGGGTTCATCATGCTGAACCCGTATTTATATGATAAAATCTTATTCCGGCCCATACCATCGATCATTTTTTCTTAACAGCTTTTTTTGTCTCTTTCTCAGGCTTTTGGTTCTTTTCACTTGATCCGGCCTTCTCCTTCATCTTCTCGATAACCGGCTTGGCCCTGCTCCGTAGGTCATCCAGTCCTGCCTTGGCCTTGCTCCGTAAATCCTCCATACCTGCTTGGGCCTTTGTTTTGATATCCTCCCTGTCCTCTCCGGTTTTTTTTCTCAGACTCTCATAGAGTTTTTCTTTCTCGGCCATTTCAGTATCCAAACTTTTCAACACTTCAACCAGATTCTGCACT
>JAUYCD010000062.1 GCA_030692375.1 Candidatus Latescibacter sp.
TTGCAAAAGTCGAGATTGTTGGAAGCAGCCCCCTTCAATCCACCCCGCACGTACTTCGTACGAGCGGGGACCCCGTGTCCTTTGGACATCCTTCCCCCGGAGGGGGCAGGACACGGCTTCATCGTGCCTGCGAAGCAGCAACGACTGTGGAACAACGCCTTCCCTTGCCCCCTTCTGGGGAAAGGGACCGAGGGATAGGGGGCTGTAGTGTACAACTTACCTTTTTTTTACGTATAAAAAAACGACTTTAACAAAAGACTTCTATATTTTACGAACTTTTCAAAAGATTATCCTTTTCTTCTTCTCCCTTTATCTTTTATCTTTGTACCTTTATTCTGTCTTCTGAATTCTGTCATTTTAAAGGGAGCAGTATCGAAGTGAAAACGTACAAAAACTATCCCGATCCGGCCGGGTATTTCGAGCTCTACGGTGGCCGTTTTGTACCGGAGACGCTCATGCCGGTTCTTGTAGAGATGGAACAGGCCTACCTCGCCGCGAAAAACGACGCCGCTTTCAAGGCGGAACTGAGCGCCCTGCTTCGCGATTATGTGGGAAGACCGACCCCTCTCACCTTTGCGAAACGCCTGACCGGGCGCCTGGGTGGAGCGAAAATATACCTTAAACGAGAGGACCTTACCCATACCGGGGCGCATAAGATCAACAACGCCATCGGTCAGGCTCTGCTGGCGCGGAATATGGGGAAAACACGGATAATTGCGGAAACCGGCGCCGGCCAGCATGGAGTCGCCACTGCCACTTCTGCGGCCCTGTTCGGCCTCGCCTGCGAGATTTTCATGGGATCCGAGGATATGCGCCGTCAATCACTGAACGTGTTCCGCATGAAGCTTCTCGGCGCAAAGGTCACCGAAGTTAACGCCGGCTCACGGACGCTGAAAGATGCCATCAACGAGGCAATGCGGAACTGGGCGCTCACCTGCCGCGATACTTTCTACGTATTCGGAACCGTGCTGGGGCCGCATCCGTTTCCCATGATGGTCCGTGATTTCCAGAGCGTGATCGGCCGTGAGGCGCGGGCGCAGATCCTGGAAAAGGAGGGGAAGCTCCCCGACCTGCTCATCGCCTGTGTGGGCGGCGGCTCCAACGCCATGGGGCTTTTCAATGAGTTTCTCGATGACCCTCAGGTGCGGATGATCGGGGTGGAAGCCGGCGGCCGCGGCAAGGGATACGGCGAACATGCGGCGCGGTTTCTGACCGGAAGGCCCGGCGTGCTGCACGGCACTTATTCCTGGGTTCTCCAGGATGAAAACGGCCAGATCAGTCCGACACATTCGGTATCGGCGGGGCTGGATTATCCGTCGGTGGGGCCGGAGCACTCCATGCTCCGCGCTCTCAACCGGGCGGAATACACCTATGCCACCGATGAAGAGTGTCTTGGAGCATTCCGATTACTCTCCGAGACGGAAGGAATAATCCCTGCCCTGGAAAGCGCCCATGCAGTTGCTCATGCCCTCAAAGAAGCGCCGGGAATGAGTTCGGAGCAGGTGATCATTATTAATCTCAGCGGCCGCGGCGACAAGGATGTCAATACCGCCATAGAAAACATCAGGTTCTGATATAAAGGTTTCTTCCATGAACAGGCTGGAAAAAAAATTTGCAGAGTTAAAAAGGCTTGAACACAAAGCTTTTATTGCCTACATTACCGCCGGCGACCCATCCCTCGATTCCACCGTGAGGCTGGTGAGGGAATTCGAGAAGCAGGGAGTGGATTGTGTCGAGTTGGGAGTTCCGTTTTCCGATCCGATCGCCGATGGCCCGGTCAACCAGGAAGCCGCCATGCGCGCGCTCCGAAATCCCATAGGGGTAAGGCAGATTCTCGATGCAGTGAGAGAAATTCGCCGGGATTCGGAAATACCGATCATATTCTTTGCCTATTACAATTCCATCCTCTCTTACGGCCTGGAACGGTTTGTCCGGGATGCTTGCGAGAGCGGTCTGGACGGGGCGCTCCTGCTTGATCTGCCTCCCGAAGAAGCCGGTGAATACAAGCGTCTCATGGATACAAAAGGTCTCTCGACCATATTTCTCGTTTCTCCGGTAACGCCGGATGACCGTCTGAAACTGATCACCGCTTATGCCACCGGATTCATTTACTATGTTTCCCAGATGGGAGTGACCGGGGAGCGGGACCGGATCGGTGAAAGCATCCCTGCCATGGTAGAAAGAATTCGTAAACTGACCTCTACGCCTGTGGCGGTTGGATTCGGAATATCACGGCCGGAACATGTAGCGGAGATTGCCCGGTATGCCGACGGGGTCATTGTGGGCAGCTCCATCGTACGGCGCATAGGGGAGAATGGAGAAAAACCCGGATTCGAAAAAGAGATAGGGTGTTTTGTCGGCACTCTGGCGAGACCTTTGAAAGAAAAAGTATAAGGATTTTCTCTATGGAGTAAATGAGAGAAAATGAGTGCTCCTGTGTCTTTTAAGATCCCCCCTGCCCCCCTTATTAAGGGGGGAATTTAGGGAGAGGGTTCTGTCAAAACATAATAAATGTTTACATAGTACCAGGAACAATTTTCTTTTTCCCCCCTTAATAAGGGGGGTAGGGGGGATTAACCTTTCGGATGATCACCTTAGCTTACTTAACGGCATACCCGTTAAAGTATTATCCTGTTAATCTTGTAAATCCTGTCAAAATAAAGGCCTCAGAATTATTTTAAAAATTCGAATACAAATGCTGCGCATATTTTTTTATAGAGGAGTTTTATAATGGATGAAATCGAAGGCTGGCGTAAACGAATAGATGAGATCGATACCCAGCTCATGGAACTGCTGAATGAACGCGCCAAATGCGCTATGGCCATAGGAAAAATAAAGATGGCAAAGGGCCTGAAACTCTACAGCCCCGAACGTGAGAAGGCGGTGCTCGAGCATATCAAGGAACAGAACAAAGGGCCCCTGGAGAATTCCGCGGTGGAGCGGATATTCGAGCATATTATCGAGGAAAGCAGGAGGATTGAAATAATAGCCGTCTGAAAAAACCTTCTTTTTCCCCTTGCTTTTTGCCGTCATCCCATGTAAATTTTCAAACCTTTTCACC
The DNA here is from genome assembly GCA_030692375.1 of Candidatus Latescibacter sp. Classification (NCBI taxonomy): domain Bacteria; kingdom Pseudomonadati; phylum Candidatus Latescibacterota; class Candidatus Latescibacteria (ex Chuvochina et al. 2023); order Candidatus Latescibacterales; family Candidatus Latescibacteraceae; genus Candidatus Latescibacter; species Candidatus Latescibacter sp. Next base: position 3,062 of record JAUYCD010000062.1, read on the forward strand.
ATTCAAACCTGTACCATTAATCAAGGAGTAATCATGCCTCACGTTATATCCGATGAGTGCATCGCGTGCGGCACCTGCTCCGGCACCTGCCCTAACGAGGCGATTTCCGAGGGTGACGGGAAATTTGCCATTAACGCCGATGTCTGTAGCGACTGCGGAACCTGTGTGGATGATTGCCCGGTAAGCGCAATTTCCGCTCAGTAAGGTTTTCTGAATAGCTTCTCATCACTTCTTTAAGAAGACGGATGACTTCACGCGAACGAGTAAAAGCCGCTCTGAATCATCGGCAGCCTGACCGTGTCCCGGTGGATTTCGGTTCCACTATCGTGACCGGAATGCATGTCAGCATGGTTTCCCGCCTGCGAAAAGCTTTCGGATTGGGAGGCGCCGAGGATCGGGTCAAGGTTATCGAGCCTTTTCAGATGCTCGGTGAAATAGACGATGCGCTTCGGGAAAAACTGCGCGTTGACTTTGCGCCGCTCTTTCACCGGAAAACAGTGTTCGGTTTCGAGAACAAGGATTGGAAGGAATGGGAGCTTTTCGACGGCGCCAGGGTTCTTGTTCCGGGGCTTTTCAATACTGATACGGATGAAAACGGCGATATTCTCCTGTACCCGGAAGGCGACCGTACTGCACCTCCCAGCGCCCGCATGCCACGGGACGGGATGTATTTTGATTCAATCCTGCGCCAGGAGCGCCTGGATGACAGTTCTCTCGATCCCCTCGACAATGTCCAGGAATACGGTCTGATTTCCCAGGAGGAGATCGAGAGTCTGGGAAGGGAGTCCGAACGGCTCTATACCCGGACAGATTATGCGCTGGTATACAGTTTACCGGGGACATCATTGGGAGATATCAGCGATATTCCCGGTCCCGGTTTGAAACACCCCAAAGGCATTCGCGGTGAGGAAGAATGGTATGTCTCTACCATTACCCGGCGTGATTATGTGTACGATGCGCTGAATCTTCAGTGCGAGATCGGCCTGGAGAATCTTGCCCGGGTCAGAGACGCACTGGGAGACCGTATCGAGGTGATCAAAGTGAGCGGGGCTGATTTCGGTTCCCAGAGAGGGCCGCTGTATTCCCCCGATCTCTACCGCGACCTCTTTAAACCTTTCCATGCCAGGATATGCCACTGGGTTCACCGCCATACTCCCTGGAAAGTGTTCATACATACCTGCGGGGGAATTCGACCGCTTCTTCCCGATATCCTCGATGCCGGCTTCGATATCCTGAATCCCGTTCAAACATCGGCGGAAGGGATGGAGGCAGGGCAGTTGAAACACGATTTCGGAGACCGGATCGTATTCTGGGGAGGAGGTGTGGACACCCAGAAAACACTTCCCTTCGGAACTCCGGAAGAGGTATACGGCGAAGTCAGGCGGAATATTCAAGTTTTCAACCGGGGCGGCGGGTATGTTTTCAATGCGATCCATAACATTCAGCCGGGAACTCCGCTGGAGAATATCACGGCGATGCTGGAAGCGGTAAGAGATTCCGCATTTCTCTATGCAAACTTTATAATTGACAGGGGTTCTTATGATCAAGATATTTAAACTTTTATCTTTGGATCGTATCAAAATTCTTAAGACCGGGCCGAAAAGTGAAACTCTTCATGAGCTTTGCAGGGTGATTTCAACCTCCGATGCGATCAAAGACCCTGGGGAACTGGGAATGGCTGTCTTCGAGCGTGAAAAGATCATGAGCACCAGCATCGGGTTGGGAATAGCCATACCGCATGTACGGTTGAAGAGCGTCACCGAGATGACCATGGCGGTGGGGGTGATCAAAGAGGGCATCGATTATGAAGCGTTCGATGATATGCCGGTGCATATCATCATCATGATCGCTGCGCCGGAAGGCTCACACCGTGAATACCTGAGTGTCCTTGCCCGGATAGCGCTGCTGTTAAAGAATTCCACCATTCGGAACAATATTTTGAAAGCCGAGAGCGCAGAAGAAATTTACGAACTATTGAAAGGTCACTGAAAAAAGTGAGCGAAAAAGTGGTTTTCTTATCATTTAGACCCTGGAATGAGTTCAGGGTGGCCGCGTCATGATAAAAGAAAAAGGTGTGGGTATGTTCAATAATCTGAAAAAAGAAGCGATAATCATCACCAATGAACGCATGGATAAAGAAGAAGTGCTGAACCGAATCATCATGACCGCCTGTAAGGCTTTTTCTATAAACGAGTGCGATTCCATCCTTTCCGCCATAATAGACCGTGAGAGCAAACTCTCCACCGGTATCGGTCTGGGTATCGCAGTGCCGCATTGCCGCAGCGACAAGGTGCAGCAAATCGCTATTGCGGTAATGCTCCTCAAGGAAGGTATTGAATACAATTCGGTGGATGGTCAGCCGGTCAGGCTCATCTTTCTCATCATCTCGCCGCTTCATGATGTCCAGGGCCATATTGCAGCGCTTTCCACAATTTCTCACGCTGTTTCCGACGAGGAGGCGAGATTGCGGCTGCTGAACTCGAAGAATGATGAAGAACTCTATAAAAACCTTACAGAAATTCGCTCGTGGGAGTGATAGTGGATTAGAAAATCTGAAGGATGAATTTACGGGTAGATCCTGAAACGAGTTCAGGATGACGTCATGCCGAACTTGTTGCCGCTTTGCGGGAACGATAAAACCGTTGCCGTTTCACGGGAACGATGAAACCGTTGCCGCTTTGCGGGAACGATAAAACCGTTGCCGCTTTGCGGGAACGATAAAACCGTTTCGGCATCCATTCAATTCATTTGACCAGCCTGATTATCTTCCTGAATTCTTCACCCTCTCCAATTCCCAGCAGTTCGAACAAGGCTGTTTCCACACTTGTCCTGTGGCCCCCGGCGCGGATAATTTTTTTCAGGCCGATGCGCTTATTCTGCAAGGTGCGTGAAGAGACGGCGTCTTCCGGAATATGGGTCTCTATCCCCATGGTCAGAAGGTCCATTGCGGTCTGGTAAATGCAGACATGGGTCTCGATCCCTGCCAGGATGACCTGGGATCGATTGAAGTCCTCGAAAGCTTTGAGAATGAAAGGGTCGCGGAGCGAGGAAAAGGTTTTTTTAGGGATGGGTACAAGGCCCTCGAGGTGTGCTGCAACCTCCTGGACAGTAGGGCCAAGTCCCTGCGGATACTGTTCTACCCAGAGAATGGGCAGGCCCAGAACTTTCGCTCCCTCGATCAATATCCCGACCGAGCGGTAGAGTTCATCACGTTCAAACATCAGGCTGGCCAGCCTCCCCTGGATATCGGTTACGATGAGCATGGATGTATTTCGGGCGAGCATGATATTCGACTCCCTTGTATTGATACTGTTTCTGTCTCAACTGATGATGAGGCATTCAGGCCGTAGGTTCACCGGTCGGTGATTCAGGCGGTTCCGGTTTGTTCGATTTTCGAGTATATTTATGCTTCATCTGTTCGGCTTTTTCAAATACGCCCGGATATTTCAGGCGGAACCGGGCAAGAAGCTGCCGAATTCTTTTACTCTCCGGCGCCAGAACGAGGAGGCCGATTATGATGAAAAGTATTCCCTGAAGGATCGGAAAGAAAAGACCGATCACACCTAAGATCAGACAAAAAATGCCGATAACAATTCTGAAAAAACGTTTCATGGGGAATTGATTCCTGTAATAGATGCCGAAACTAGTTCGGCATGACAGGGGTACTCGTCATCCTGAACTTGTTTCAGGATCTAATAACTCTTCCATGCGCAATTGGTTATGTCGTCACTTAAAAAATTCGTGATGTTAAGAAATAATCTATATAATATAATCTCTTTTTTCGGGGGAAATGAACGTCTAATTGAATTTTATTTTTAGGAGAAAAAGTATTTTGATAATATTATATCCTTTTGGGACAGAACTCAGAACTTGAAAAGAATTTTGGAATCCCGGAAGGTTTTTAAGAGTTATACCACATAAGACAGGTGTTTGAAAAAGGTATAAGGAGCAGTATGGAGTTGGTATGGGAATGAAACAGTCAAAAGTGGCGGTTCTGAAAACCACGCCGGAAACGGTGTTGGAGGATTACTTCCGTCTCTGCAAGCTGGCAGGCCTCGAGGAGGCTTTGGACCGGTCGGCGTCGACCATTATCAAAGACAACATCAGCTGGCACCTGCTCTTTCCCTCATCCAACACAACGCCCTGGCAGCTTGAGGGAACCATCCTTGCTCTCAAAAGGATGGGATTCTCCGATCTGGTAAATGTTCACAATAAAACAGTGGTTACCATCGCAGACCTGGGGGACCGATACAACCGGTTCGGTCCGATCCTTAAAAAATACGGTATCCCGGTTAAATACAATTTCAAATCTGAAGATATGAAATGGGTGCGGTACAATCCCAAAGCGAAAATGCTGGTTCTCGACAAGATATTTCCCGAGGGAATCCATATCCCGGATTTCTTTATGGGCAAGAATATTGTCCATCTGCCGACAGTAAAAACTCACTCCTACACGGTGACCACCGGCGCCATGAAAAACGCATTCGGCGGACTCCTCAATGTTCACCGTCACTATACGCATACCTGGATTCATGACACCCTTGTTGATCTTTTAGCCATCCAAAAAGAAATCCACACAGGCATTTTTTGCACCATGGACGGCACCACCGCAGGCAGCGGACCGGGCCCCCGTACCCTGACTCCGTACGGTAAAAATGTGATCCTTGCTTCGTCCGACCAGGTGGCCATCGATGCTGTATCCGCGCAGATGATGGGATTCAATCCCCTGAAAATCCGCTATATTGCACGGGCGTCAGAGCGTGGCCTGGGGCAGGGTGATCCACGGAATATCGAGATAGTAGGCATGCCGGAGGCGGCGGACGAGCGCTGGAATTTCAAAGTGGGGGTCAATCTCGGCACCGGAACCGGAATGCTTTTATGGCGGTCGCCTCTCAGGGTATTTCAGAAACTGCTGTTCCACACCCCCCTTGTGAATATCTTCATTTTTGCGAGCGAGTACTATCATGACCATTTCTGGTATCCGCTCCGGGGAAAAGCCATTGTGGAAAACTGGCTCCGGGAAAATCCCTGGGGCCGGTTGTTTCAACAGTACCCTGAGTAGGCGGGTGTGAATACCAATTGTTTTTTGCAGAGGAATAATGTATTATAAACAGTTACAAAAGGATTTATAGGCAATTTTATACGAAGTACCTACTGAGCAAGGAAGTAGTAAAATAGATCCTGAAACGAGTTCAGGATGACGTCATGCCGAACTTGTTGCCGCTTCGCGGGAACGATAAAACCGTTTCGGCATCTATTACAATTCATGACGTCATGCCGAATGGGTTCCCTGCTTTTGTATAAAAAAAGTAGGGCATCGGCATCTATTCCATAATTTTGCACATTAAAATCTGTCGTTGTGAACAACATAACCCCGATAACCTAAAGGTGGAAGCATGAAGAGATTTACTGTATGTATAGGTATTGCAGCAGCGGGGCTGATCGTCTCCGGCGCCCCGTCTTCAGCTCTTGAATATTCCGGCAGGATTATTAATGATATCGGAAGGCCGGCCGCCAACGCCAGGATTTCTCTTGAAAAGGTTTCCGAGCCGGGAAAAGCGGTAAGTGTAGTAACCGACACTACAGGAACATTCTCTTTCGTCGTGAGCGAAGCAACTAAACCGAGGCAGCCGATTCCGTTCAACCTGTATGGGAATTATCCCAATCCGTTCAATCCTCAGACCCGTATATCCTACAGCATCGACCAGTCTTCCGAGGTGGCTGTCACGATATATAATGTGCTGGGGCAGCTCGTCCGTACTCTGAAAGAAGGCCAGCGCGCCCCCGGATTTTACACGGTGGCCTGGGACGGCAGGAATGATGGGGGTGCAGGGTGCTCGGCAGGGGTATACCTCTATCGGATCGCTGCCGGAAACCGTTCTATTTCGTCCAAAATGCTCATGGTTGATTCTGCTACCGGGTCCTGGATAAAAAACAGCGCCGTTCCTCTCGCATCATACAAGGGAAACGAGGATACCTTATACTTGGTCACAGTGACCAATCCGGATGCTGAAACCCTGGTTGTCGGGCCTATTACCGTATCGAATTCCCAGGGTAATGTGCTCACCATCAATCGCATCATGGACAAAATGCAGCTTATTTCCCATAACACTTACATGCGCGGCTCGGAATGGTATCATTATGCCAAGCCGATTCACAAGGTGGTTATCACTCACGATTACATGATGGATAGATACGAGGTAACCGCCGGCCTGTTCAGCCGTGTAATGAACCATGCTCTCCAGAGGGGGGTGATCATGGTGGATACCCTTACGGTAAAAAACACCATCGGCAAGAAGCAGTCCCTCGTTCGTTTCGGTTCACCTGAACAACCGACCAATATTTGCATTGAATATAAGGACGGCGCAATTGTTCCAAAGAAAGGTCTGGAGAAATATCCCATTACCAATGTAAGCTGGTATGGCGCGATGTTTTTCTGTTTTGAACGCAGTCTGATCGAGGGTTTTCCGCAGGCTATCGACCTCGATACCTGGACCTGCGATTTCAAATCCGCCGGGTACCGGCTTCCTACTGACGCCGAATGGGAACTCGCCGCCGCCTGGACCGACCGTCGCGAGTATGCGTTCGGTCCCGATCCCGGCGAATACCGTCCCATGAATACCCAGCTTAATGCGGATGGATTCGAAGACTGTCTCTCCCCGGTGGGATGGTTTTCTCCGCAGGGAGATTCGCATGACGGTCTCAGCGATATGAGCGGCAATGTCTATGAATGGACAACGGACTGGATGGAATACTATCACGAGTCCTGGGCCGATTCCACACTGGTCGATCCGATAGGGCCACTGAAGAGCACAGAGCTCAAAACCTGCCGCGGCGGATCGGCGTACGGCTGTTTCCGCGCCGGAAGGACCGGCGATAAAGCGAATGTTTGGCCATACTATTTGACCAGTGAGATCGGATTCAGATCGATCCGCGTAGTCAAAAAGTGATGGATTCTGTGTTCTGAAGGCTTTTTTTACTTTTTGAGCGACAGGGAATATATGCTTTCCTCCTTAACGGGTATGGAAGTTGGGGTGTTCAACACCAGAAAAATATTTTTTCTCCTGCTTTTTCTGGAGCTTGTTTTACTCGGTATAATCCTTTTCGGCGATTACCAGAAGTTTGCACTGTATGCGGGCATTCTCTGCGCCCCCATTTTAATATTCCTGGATCCGACCATTGGCCTGGCGCTCATGGTTATTACCACAAGCCTTGATATTATCGGCTATATCACCAGTGGAACCGAGGGATTTAAATATTTAAACATTACCTATTTCCACTTTGCCTTGACGCTTACCTTTTTGAGCACAATATCCAGTGTCCTGAAGCGTCAAAAAATGCATATTCCTTCAGCCAATATCTGGCCTCCTCTTCTTGCTTTTCTGTTTCTTTATTCGATCTCTCTGATCTGGACACCCGATATCAAGGAAGCTTCTATCTTTATTTTACGGATTATCGTCCTCAGCCTGACCGTCCTCATGATCTTGATGAATATTGACCGGATATGGAAATTTAGTTTTTTTGTGGGGATACTCATCGCGGTGCCGCTGGTTGTAGCGATCATTACCCTCTATCAGTTCTTTTCTGAAGGTAGTATTTTCGCACCGATCGTGATGAAGATGGCGAATGCACTCGGGCTTCCCGTTTACCGTTCCACCGGAACCTTTTCCAACCCGAACACTTTGGCCTGTTTTCTCATGGCGGGAGCCACTCTTGCATTCGGCTTGCTTTTCGCTAAAGGAATACCCTCTATCTTCCGGGTGGCGCTCCTCGCCACGTTTATAACAATAATTCTGGGACTGATTTCTTCATTTTCACGGGGGGGGTGGGTTTCTACCATGGGTGCGATATGCCTGGTAGTGGTGTTTCATAAAAAATGGTCCTATTTCGGATATTTTGCCATTTTTTTGATATTTTGTCTTTTTATTATATCCATAAAAACGCCTCAAATGTATGCAGTGGTTTTCGACCGCATCGGAACAATTGTAAACGCCGGGGAAGATGCCTCATCCTCTGCCAGAATATCGCTGATAAAATCCAGTATCGCCATGTGGCTCGATCACCCCATCTTAGGGGTAGGTTTGCGAGGATTCCCTGTTGAATTTTCCACTTACATCGATCCCGGCATGCCTCGTATTCTCAGGGAGATCAATGAGGCGCATACCATTCAATTCGAGATTCTGGCGGAAACCGGTATTATCGGATTGACCATCTCCACCTGGCTTATGATGACCGTGCTGTTCCATGGCCTTCGTACGATGAGGAGCCTCAAAAACCAGACCCTCCGCTGCCTGCAAATAGGATTTTTGGCTCTCTTTATAGGGTATATAATCAATTTTACCTTTGCCACAGATCTGCTCAATAATATCTTCTGGATGGTTATTGGAATGATATATACCATACCTCTGCTTGACAATAAAATTTCATTACGACAAGTTTCTTTTGAATCGCCCCAAACAACTCCCGGATGAAAAAAAACATAATGCTTGTTGAATTATTGCTCCGGTAATAAAATATACGAACTCATCGTTGTAAATAAATCCCGAAACACATTCGGCATGGCGTAGTCCAAATGAAGAAAAAAATTCTACTGATACAGCCTCCGTTTTACCGACTGTTCAAGAGCACCTATTCGCTGGATCGATACCCACTCTCTCTTGGGTATATCGGAGGAACAATCAAGAGGGACACTTCATGGGATGTGACAGCATGGAACACCGATTTCAGTAAAAAGAGCGAGCGTGTGCATCTCAGCTATTTCGGTGGGATTGGCCATAAGCACTACCTGGAAAGTCTCACGGATGCAACGGTGGAAATCTGGAGTGATATTCAAACATATCTGGAAAAGCATCGCCCTTCGGTGGTGGGTATCACCTCTAAATCGCAGAATTTCAGATCAGTGACGATGATAGCGAAAATCGCCAAGGAGGTTGATCGGCGCACGATTATCATCGTGGGTGGTCCCCATCCAAGTATTGTCGGAAAGGATACATTGAACTGCCCCGATATAGATATTGCGGTCAAAGGGGAAGGAGAGCGTACTATTATCGAACTGCTTGACGCCTTCGATAACGATCGAGATATCGGCGCAATAAAAGGCATAGTCTACCGAAAAGACGGACAAGCAGTGGAGAATCACCCCCGCGAGCTCATTGAAGACATTGATTCACTCTGCTTTCCACACGAATACGCACCGGAAATTCTGAAGGATTTCAGGGATTACCCTTTGGGGTGCTTCCAGAACATTTTCGCAGTGCGAGGCTGTCCCCACAACTGCTCATTCTGCGGCTCACGATGGATATGGACACGAAAACCGAGATTCCGCTCCCCGGGAAACGTTGTCCGGCAGGTGCAAAGTCTCATGAAAATGGGGCTGCGGCGTGTTGTTTTCGAAGATGATACTTTCGGCGTAACTTCTCAGTATATTCGCAGCCTTTGCACTGCACTCGGCGAACACTGTCCTGGTATTAATTGGAGGTGTGAAATACATGTAAACCTCGTTAATAATGAAAATATTTCTCTCATGAAAAAGGCTGGCTGCAATGAGATATTCCTTGGAGTCGAGTCGGGTAACAATCAAATTTTGAAGGCCATGAAAAAAGGTATCACCATTGAACAGGCCATTTCGGCTGCTGATATCATCCGCAGTCACCATATCCAATTCAGTACGTTCATCATGGCCGGTTATGTGGGAGAAACGAAAGAAACGCTGAATGATACTCTGAATGCCTTGAAAAGGATGAGACCAGATTTCATTATCTTCAGCATCTTTATGCCTTACTTGAATACCGAGGTCTACGAACTCTGTAGGGGAAAGGGATTAATTGATAAGAACTATGATGTGTCACTTCATAACCACCAGTCTCTGGTTAATAATTTCAGCGATATTACACCGAAAGAGACTTACAGTATTCTGATCCGCAATATGGCGAAAAACATAGACCGATATAATTATCTGAATTGGATAAAATTGACCTTCTCCTGGAATTCACTGAGGAAAGTAAAGGAAGTCGGGATTGTGAATGCTCTGAAAAAGGCGTGGAACATCATTCGGGGGAAATAACCCGGTCAGTTTTATCTCAATTAGTTCTGTTATCGCTTCAATTCGAAGATATGAATTCGAAATCTTCGGTGGATCCTCGTCGCTTCTTTATCTACTCGCTCCGTAACCTTTGCGGAGCGAAATCAATACACTGAATTGGAATAATACCTTGCCATCCCCGTCTTGTCCGCTTTGCAAATCAATAGATTCTGATGCCCGCTTTTCGGAAAGAGGGTATCGGGTGTTTTCCTGCCGGGTCTGCGGCCTTTTTTTTATCCATCCCTATCCCTCCGAAAGCGAACAATTTCGTGGCTCAGTCATCGACAATTCTTTCGATGAAATCGAAACCCCCGATTCACGGAGGCATTATCGCACCGAAATCAATTTCTACAACCGATATTTCCCGATTATCGAGCAGGACATAAGGGATGCACGGTCTCTCCTCGATATCGGCTGCGGAACCGGCCGGCTTTTGGAACTTCTTGGCAAATATCCGGATCTCTACCGTACCGGAATCGAATTGAATGCCGACCGTGCGGCTGTAGCAAGAAAAAAATCCGGTTGTGAAATACATCAGAATCCGATAGAAAACTTCTCCAGTGAAAAAAAATTTGACGTGATCACGCTTATTAACGTTTTTTCGCATATTCCCTGGTTCGACCGTCTGTTTCACTCTATCCGTTCGCTGGTATCGGAAAACGGCAAAATTATCATAAAAACGGGAGAATTGGCCAAGGAAACCGTGAAGAGTGACATGTTCGACTGGTCGATCCCCGTGCATGTGCATTTTCTCGGCTTGGGCACTATGGATTTTCTATGCCGCGCTTATGGCTTCACCAAACTCAGGCACGACCGTATCTCCATTGCAGAGGAGCTGTTTTCGCCCGAAACCTGGAAATCCCCCGGTCGCAGCGCCGCGCGGAATATTCTCAAACAAGCCATCGCCAATACTCCGCTGGCCCTGCCTTTTCTGAAGCGGCTCTATACCCGGAAACATGGCGGGCGTATTTACTCTTCCTATATCGTCCTATCCCCCCGGACTTAAAAGATGATCCGGTAAAAAGTATTAAAAAGCTCTCTGAATTGACGAAAACCTCACCCGGCCTTCGGCCACCCTCTCCTATCCAGGAGAGGGTAACAACATAGCCAGTAATGAGTTACCCCCTCTCCTGACTAGGAGAGGGGGATAGGGGGTGAGGTTTAAAAACACCAGAAAACAATGTAAAAATTACTTTTTGCCGGATCGTCTTTTAATTTAACACGAAAAGATAATGATACGTGGGATTTATCGCATATTTCTGTACGAGCGGATCTCGATATTTCGGCTCTTTGGCTGCCAATGTATAGCCATGTTTTTCAATAATCTTTTGAAAATCAAAACCATCTTCGTTCTGCAAAAGAGCGCCGCCTTCATTGTAAGAGTTCGGCGCAATCATCAGGTATCTAATCCTGTTCTTCTGCAAAAGCGACAACCACCATTCTATGGCTGCAATTCTGCATTCAGAAAAACTATGAATATTAACGGCGATATCAATGTGCTGAGTTTCCAAAGTGCTCTCGATCTCATCGAGAGGAATAACTTTTGCTTTTTCCCCCAAATCACGGAAGCGAAGATAATATTCGGAAATAAATGTGGAAGGAGCAACGGCATCCGTACAAAGGTAGGTATCGATGTTCGACAGTGCCTGTATCATGCGATGCGCCAGCCTGCCGTACCCCGCGCCGATATCGAGAATTCTGAGGCTTTGCAGGGATGATATATTCAGGTGCTTTTCCAGAAAATATATCTCGATAATGGAATCCAATAAATCACGGGACATTATCGTATTGTCAATACGAAAAGTGATATTTCCAAAATAGTCATCTTCCGGCAATGTATCTAAAAGAGAAAGAGTATCGATTGATTTAACATAGTAGGCCGTCAAAACGTAACCTGCAATGGTCATGTTTTGTCCTCTCAACTGCCAGACATAGGCATTATCACCCCGGAAATAGGTAATATCATGGGGACTGACATGCACATCGGTCCATATTGAGGGAGCAGTTATATTTTTGCTGCATAGAGCATATCTCTCCTGCAGCTCTTTCAATCTTGGATTAGCAGGATTTAGATACTGTTCCGCCTCTTCGGGCAGCTTCGATTGCGTGAAGGTTTGCAGTTTGCGGAAAGATTTCTTCCAACTGTACAATAGGGAACCTATTTCATGACCAAAAGGTTTCAATAAGGAATTTAAAAGCTTTTTAACATGACTCCTGAATTTCATTCACTACTCCTTTGGCCTGGTGGTATTCCTGCCTGATGATGAAGTTCCAATGTAGCAACACTCTCCCGGAAATACAACCAAAAAGTCAGTTGAAAAAGTCGAATCCGGGACTGCCATTTAGATAAGGTTCGTGATCGTATATATAGATGCCGAAACAAGTTCGGCATGACACGTGTCATCCTGAACTCGTTTCAGGATCTAACGATCAGCCAACACTGTTATTTTTCGTGTTGATAAAACCGGCGTGACGTATTACCTTTGGAGGCAATTCGTTTTTTATCGTGCAGATATTCAGAAAGGATTTTCATGCCGATACTTCTTGCCGTTTTTTTCCTTTCGGGCGCATCCGCTCTCGCCTATCAGATCATCTGGATTCGTCTTTTCGGCCTGGTTTTCGGAGGCACGGTGGTTTCCATGTCCGTGGTGGTGGCGGCTTTCATGGGCGGCCTTGCCCTGGGGAGCAGGTTTATCGGGCGGTATGCCGAAAGGGTCGGAAACCGGGTGCGCCTCTATGGCTTTTTGGAGATAACCCTCGGTATTCTCAGCCTGATTGTGTTTTTCTGTATCCCGTACTTGTCACGGCTGATTTATGCCCTGCCTTTCGGCACCAACGCCAATTCGGCGGGCGGCGTCCTTGTTCGGCTCGTTCTGTCCGGTATGATCCTGATCGTTCCCACCATGATCATGGGCGGAACTTTGCCGGTACTCGTTCGGGCGGTTACCAGCGATAAGAAGAACATTATCGGCAACACCAGTTTTCTCTATGCTTTCAATACCCTGGGAGCCATGACCGGTGCATTTCTGGTCGGGTTTGTTCTGATCCGGTTCCTTGGCATGACCTGGTCGAATCTGCTTGCAGTTCTTGTGAACCTGAGCCTGGGAATAATCGCCCTGGCGGTCAGCCGTCAGTTTGAATCCACACCGGATACTTCGCCGGAGCCTCTGCCTGCCCGGAAGCAGCCCACTAAACAACCTGCGGCGGTCGAAAAGGGCACACGGTTCATTATCGCCCTGACCGTCACCGGTTTCGTGAGCCTGGCGCTGGAGATGATATGGATGCGGATGCTTCTCCTGACCATCAACAACACTATTTATCTCTATACCATTGTCATTGTCTCGATACTATTCGGTCTGGGCCTGGGAGGGCTTCTGCTCCCTTCCCTGATTCCCCCGAGAGCCCGTAATGAAAGAACATTCGGCCTGATTCTGGCCGCAATGGGACTGACCATTCTCCTCGGTTTTATTCTCTTTCCCCTGACCACTTCCATCGGGTTTGGCGCCCATGCATTCTATGCCACCTGGATAAGGCTCTCCGTTCTCACCGCCATCCTGGTCTTTTTCCTGGGTTTTGCGCCGGTTTTTCTCATGGGACTCTCTCTGCCCATCGGGGTGGGTCTGTATGCCCGTGAAGTGCAGGGTCTTTCACGACGGGTCGGGGTGATCTATGCCTTCAACACGGCTGGCTCTCTGGCCGGTTCTCTTGCAGCGGTTTTTATTCTCATTCCGCTCATCGGCATGAAATGGGCCTTGATTCTTTCTTCTCTCACGGTAATGGTTCCGGCATTCTATTTTCTCGGAAAAGATAAAAAAGACCGCCGCCGGCTCGGAAAAGAGTACAGAACAAGCGCGCTGCATCTCTCCGCCGGGATTTTGTACCTCCTTTTGTTTATCATTGCGGCATCGATCGATATACCGAGGTCCATTCTGGAACGTATTCTGCTCCCGGGCGAAACCATGGAATACCTGAAACAGGGTTCCTCCTCTACCGTCTGGATATCCGACAAGGATAATTACCTGCGGAAAATCTGGATCGATAATCTCTGGGTTTCGAGCACTTCACGGGAAGGTACTCATAATCTTCTCGGCCATTATCCCATTCTCTTCTGGAACAAACCGAGCGAGCCGCGTCTCTACCCTAAAAAGGTGGCCGGGATCGCTTTCGGAACCGGCCAGACATTCGGCGCCTGTCTTCTCTATCCCATCGAAAAGATTGACTGCGTGGAGATCGATCCCGAGATCATCAGGGCCTGCAAGGGGAGATTTAACGCTGAAAACTATGGGGTGCTGGAAGACTCACGCACCAGAGTGATCATCGATGACGGGCGGTTCTATCTGGCCGGGACCCGTGAAAAATATGACATTATTACCGTAGAGCCGCTTCAGCCTTATACACGCGGCACTGTGAATCTCTATTCCCGCGAGTTCTATGACGCATGCAGGCGAACCCTGCTCCCCGGAGGCGTGGTTGCCCAATGGCTGCCAATCTATAACAGCGGGGTCATGGATACCTGGAGCATGATAAGGACTTTTGCCGAATCATTTACCCATGTCCTTTTTTTCCTCAATACAAGCGACGGGATTCTGCTTGGCTCCGATAGCGAAATGCATCTCGATCCTTCCCGCCCATTTCCTGAAGGAGCGCAAAAGGACCTGGACAGAATCGAGGATTTATCTGTCTATGCGCTGGCCGGGAATTATATCTGCTCACGGGAAAAACTGCTCCAAGTCAGCAAAAACTATCCCCTCATCACAGATGACAAACCCACCCTGGAGTTCAATGCTCCCATTTCCCACTGGAACGAGGATGTCACCGGGCCTATTGAAATGCGCCGTCAGTTCCTGAATCTGATGGAGCCGGTGGAACCGCTTTTGACCGGGAACGTAAATTGGGACCTGGCCCGTAAATTTCATGAGAGCAGGAAATTGATGTATGAAGGATCGAACCTGGAAAGCATGAATAACATCGATAGTGCGCAGCAGCTCTATCTGGCGGCGTATAACGCCAATCATCAGGATCTCAAAGCTATAAAGGCCCTGTTCATGCTTCTGCGAAAGAACAATCGTCTGCATATGCTGCCCCCCGAACTCCAATTCCTGGCAAAGCCGCCATCCGCGGCGCCGACCAGATGAAGCGGTGAACTCTCCTTGACAGATGATTCTCCAGGCGCTTTATTATATAAACGACGTCATAGATAATTGTGCAAGGAAAAGTAATTAGATCCTCAAACGAGTTCAGGATGAAGATTACACCGCGTCATGCCGAACTTGTTTCGGCATCTATAAAAAAAAGCGCAAAACAATGTGCCGCCATGTTTAGAAAACCGGGAACTTTACTTGTAATTCACTGTGTATACGATGATGGGAGATTATTGACGGCATAAATTTTTTTCGCAATTCCTGCATGTATTGGAGTTATAATGGATTCTCGTATCAAGGTTGTTAAGGAAAATAGGAGCGGGGTTTCGCGCCGTCAGTTCATGACAGGCGGTGTGTGCGCCTGTGCTGCGCTCTGTCTGGGCAGGGACGCCGCGTATGGCCGTGAAGGTATACTGGCGGATTATCCTTCCGGTCCGAAGGAAGCCCGTTTTTATGACAAGCTCAAGAATGGAACGGTGCAGTGCCGTGTTTGCCCACGGCAGTGTGTCATAAAAGAAGGGGGGCGCGGCTTCTGCAGCACCCGTGAGAACCACGGCGGGAAGCTCTATTCCCTTGTTTACGGCAATGTGGCAGCCCGGCAGACTGACCCAATCGAGAAAAAGCCGTTCTTCCACTTCCTGCCCGGATCGATGGCCTATTCCATTGCGACCGTGGGATGCAACATGACCTGCAAATTCTGCCAGAACTTTGAGATATCCCAGGCCAAATCCGGGGAATTACCCACGGAATTCATGCCTCCGGAGCGAGCGGCATCCAACACCATGGCCGCCGGTGCTCAATCCATTGCTTTTACCTATAACGAGCCGACCGTTTTCACCGAATATGTCTATGACTGCTCCGCCGCGGCACGTAAAAGCGGCATACGCAGCGTGGTGATTTCAAACGGCTTCATCAACCCGGCGCCGGTGGAGCGTCTCAGCGAGGTGATCTCCGCATATAAAGTCGATTTCAAGGCATTCTCGCAATCATTTTACCGCGAAGTGACCGGGGGTAACCGTGAGCCGGTACTGAACACCATCAAGCTGCTCAAAAAACTTGGGGTATGGATGGAGCTCGTCCATCTCACCATTCCTACGCTGAACGACAGCGAAAGCGATTTCAAGGCCATGGGGGACTGGCTCATGGGCGAAGTAGGTCCCGATGTTCCCGTGCATTTCACCCGGTTTCATCCGATGTATAAACTGACCAATCTTCCGGTCACACCGGTTTCGATCCTGGAAAAAGCACGCGATATCCTCCGGGGGAGGGGCATGCACTTTGTTTATATCGGGAATGTACCCGGTCATCCGGCTGAATCCACGAACTGTCCGAATTGCGGAAAGGTAATTATCGAGCGAACCGGGTACAGCATACGGCAGATAAAGATGAAAAAAGGCGCCTGCGGCTGGTGCGGAACATCGATACCCGGAGTATGGGCATAGAAAGGGGCGACTATGGTTCGATTCTTTTCATTCATGGGGTTGCTGTTCCCGCTCGCCATGTTGTATGGGAGTATCGGGTATACCCAAATAAAACAGGAGCCGAAAAAGATGGATACCTATCAGTCGGATGCACGCCGTTCGGCGTTTGCCGGTACCTGGTACCCGGCGGACCCGGGCGGGCTTAGAACCACAATCGCTCAGTATCTGAAACAAGCCAAAACGACACAGGCTTCGGGTGAAATTGTCGGTCTCATATCCCCCCACGCCGGATACCAGTATTCAGGCCCTGTCGCCGCTTACGCCTACAAACAAATAATGGGCAAAACCTTTGATACCATCATAGTGGTTGCTCCCAATCATGCCACTCCCGGTCTCGGTTTCAGCTCGGTTCTCACCCACGGTTCTTATGAGACGCCGCTGGGAAGAATTCCGGTTGACAGGGACCTGGCCGCTGCCATTGCCGGATTCGATTCGAAAGGCGCAATCAAAGCCTCCGATCTGGGGCACCTGGGTTCTTATGGCGGCCAGCCGGAGCATGCGGTGGAAATTCAGCTCCCCTTTCTTCAGGCGGCGGTGGGAAAATTCTCCCTTGTGCCAATTGTCATGGGGGATGACAGCCGGGTGTCCTGCGAGATTCTCGGCAAAGCCATTTCCTCGGCGGTCAAAGCTGACAGGGGAAAGAAAATTCTCCTTGTCGCTTCTTCCGATATGTCCCACTTTTTCGAATCCGCTACCGCCCGTCAGTTGGACAGCCGGGTAAAAAAATATGTGGAAGCCTATGATCCTGAAGGGCTTATAGACAGCCGTGAGATAAATCAGAGCGGGGTGTGCGGAAGGGCCCCCATAACTGCGGTCATGATGGCTTCCCGTCAGCTCGGGGCGACCAAAGCCACTGTCCTTCGTATGGCCAACTCAGGAGATGAGGCCGGCGATATGCACAGCGTGGTGGGTTATCTCGCAGCGGCTTTAACGGTTCCGGCAAAAACCGGGGAGGTGAAAGTGTCCACTGCTGCCGAAACGAAAGTGGGAGTCGATCTCGGCCTCACCGAGAAAGAGAAGGACACATTGCGCAATGTTGTGAAGAAGACGCTCCAGACGGTGGTAAACGGAGGCAGGGTGCCGACCTTTACCGATTTCAGCGGCAAGCTCGGTGAAAAATGGGGCGCTTTTGTCACCCTGAACAAACAGGGCAATCTGCGCGGCTGCATCGGAAACATTGTGAGTACTCAGGCGCTGATCCTGACAGTTGCCGATATGACCAGAGCCGCCGCGCTGGAAGACTCACGTTTCAACCGGGTTCAGCCCTCGGAGCTTTCCGATATTACATTCGAGATCAGCGTTCTCACCCCGATTCACAAGCTTTTGAATATTAACGACATCGTAATCGGCCGTGACGGCCTTATCATCACCCGCGGCAACAGCCGGGGGCTTCTCCTTCCCCAGGTAGCCACCGATTACGGCTGGGATCGCACCACGTTTCTCGAGCAGACCTGCCGGAAAGCCTCTCTTCCCACAGACGCCTGGAAGGATAAGAATACCCTGATCGAGGTATTCAGCGCGGAGGTTTTTCATTAAGAGAGTGACAAAGTGACAAAGTGACAGAGTAATTACAAATGACGATAAATTTATTGGGTTTCTTTTTCAAAATAGATGCCGAAACAAGTTCGGCATGACACGTGTCATCCTGAACTTGTTTCAGTATCTATTTTTTACTTTGTCACTTTGTCACTTTGTCACTTTCTTTTAATCAACATCGCCGCTCCGGTCAGGGCGTTCAATGCGGTCAGGTAAACCAGCATCGGATACATTCCCAGAACGGGGATTATGAGAGAAATAGTGACCAGCGCTCCCACCGCTGCTCCGGTCAGGTCCAGTCCATACACGATTCCCGGACCGGAATCCCGTGAAATTCCCGTCATTCTGTACAATGCATCGGCAAGTGGGAAAAGCAATCCCCCAAGAAATCCGGCAAGAGCGGTAAACCCATAGAAGCCTGTTTCAAGGAACATTGTCTCGCGGGTATCCAGAGATAAAAGAATAGCCCATAAGAGAGATAGAGCGGCATTCCCAAGCTGCAGCACCGCCAGATGGTACACCGAAGCCCTCCCGCTGAGCGCTGTCGAGGTCCCTCTCAGTCCGCCGAGAGCCATTCCCGCCATGTACGAGCCGGTGAGCAGGGCAATTCTCCCGTAAAGAAAGCCGAATTTCGACTGGTAAGCCAGAATGGCCAGCACCTGGAGAGATATTCCGGTGAAACCGGAAGCAAGCACAGCGACAGCGATGCTCCGCCGGGTTGCTGTCCGGCCGGGAATGATATAACTGGCGCCGATAAGCAGGGCGATCACAACCAGAAACAAGGAGAGATAGAAAGGTTTGGCGATTCGGGCCAAAAAGTGGGTTACGCGTGAAGCGTCAAGGTTCCCCTGCAGGATAGTCCGGTTGAAATAACAGGATGGCCTGGTGTCGGAGTTTATCGACAGCGACAGAGCCAGGTCGAGCGCGTCCCGGAGGAATCGTACCCGCTCCGGCGACATGGTGTAACGCAGGAAATAATCTCGAACATAGTCGGTTTGGATTCCGAGACTTGCCCGGTTAGCGTCCAACTGTTCCCAGGTGAGAGTATCGACCAGCCCCGGAGTGTTGGAAGCGAGAAAGCGGCATTCCAATCCCGGTAGCACGGTCACGGAAGGAAATGCCTGGGCCAGGGTGGCGCGAATGGAAGCGAGAAAACGGGCCAGGTCCGCCGGAATAAAATCCTCTGCGCCGGTGAGAGAAAATCCGAAAATCCCCTTCGAGGAAAGATGGGACGCCGCGAGACGGAAAAATTCCTCGGTGTAGTAACGGTTTGCAGTTCCGGACAGCGGCGCCGGCATCGACATGATAATGACATCATACATTTCTTTCGTCCGCGCCAGGAACGCTCTACCGTCAGCGGACATCGTTTCCACCCGGGGATCGCCTACCCAGCGCTCACGGAGGTGCGCAGCCGCCAGTACGAAGAGGCCGGGGTCCAGCTCGATGCAGGTTGCCTTTTCCACCGTTCGATACTTCAGAACCTCATCGATCACTCCGCCGAGGCCGCCTCCCAGGATCAGGACACGGCGACGTTCAGGTGCGGCGAGCATGGGTACATGGGCGATGTACTCGCTGGTTTCCGGGTCGGGTGCGCTGAACAGCGTTGCAGCGTCGGAATAAAAAGTGGTCTGCTCCCGGCTTTTGGTCACCCGGATGCGACTATACCTTGTTTCTTTCTGAGCGATGAGCCGCTGGCCCTTGTAATTGTAGCCTGAAGCTATAGAGGAGAGCCAGATCGCCGGTATGAGAAGAATAAGGGATACTACCGGCAGGATGAGGGCATTACCTTTTAGGAATCGCGAACCACGGGAAAGGGAAAATAAAGCTGCAAGAATGGGGCAGGCCAGAGTAATTGCATGGTTGGTGAAAATGCTGACCAGAAAAATGCTGAAGATGAATCCCGCGAATGCAGCCCCGAACGCCTCCCAGGTAAACGCAGTCCCGGCTGTCGGAGATTTTCCCCGTTCGAGCGATTTTGCGCCGAAAACAAACAGGATTCCGCCCAGGATGTTAAACGGGGCCAGCATAGCCGCTACAGCGAAGCATTGAAGGTCATAGGGCACCAGCTCGCCCGGCGTCAGCTTGAAAAGGAACGGCACATTCCCGGTGAGAGCCACTCCCAGGTATCCGAGTACACCGTACAGGGGCAGGAGAGAATGGAACCACCACTCCGGACGGGAAAGCCGTGCGGCAAGGCGTCCCAGGATGCCGCTCCCGAATGCCGTCCAGATAAGCCAGAAAAGGAGAGCCGCCCCGATGGTCAGCTCGCCTCCCCGGAATGTGGCGAGGACTTCACGGAGAAACGCCGCCTGGATGGTCATTCCCAGCGCACCGAGGATGAAGAGCGAAAAACGCATAGGCAGCCTTAGAGAAAAAGCTCCGCACCCCGAATAAACATGAAACTGATCAGCCATGCCAGGGCAGTAGTGTAAAAAGCCATGAAGGCAGGCCATTGCCAGCCGCCGGTCTCACGTTTCAGGATGCTCAGTGTCGCAATACAGGGTACGTAAATGAGAATGAACAGCATCAGCCCGTACGCCTTGACCGGGGTGAACATCGGATCGCTCCGGAGGGCGTTTTGAATAGTCACCTCGGCATTGCCCTTATTTTTCCCGCCGATGGAATACACGGTGCCGAGGGTGGATACGATCACCTCTTTGGCGGCAAACCCGGCAGTAAGCGCGACGCCGATGCGCCAGTCGAGTCCCAGTGGCCGGAGTGCAGGCTCGATGAACTGCCCCAGCTTGCCCGCATACGTGTTTTCCAGAGCCGTGTTTGCCGGGCCGGGCGCATTGCCGGGCAGAGTGGAATCTTGACGGGGATAAGACATCAAGAGCCAGACCAGTACGGAGAGTAACATGATGAGGGTTCCCGCCTTGCGCAGGTAGAGGTAAGCCCGCTCCCAGATATGGATCACAACGCTCCGCAGGGTGGGGACACGGTAGGGGGGAAGCTCCATGACAAACGGGGTGGACGATCCACGCAGGGTGGCGATACGGGCGATGCTCAGGGAGAGAATAATTCCTACAATATAAAGTGAAAAAATAACATTTCCTGCATTTTTCGGACTGAAAAAAGCCCCGGCCAGGAGAATATACACCGGGAGACGCGCTCCGCAGCTCATAAACGGCAGGATGAGCATGGTAATGGTTCGGTCTCTTTTGTTCTCCAGGATTCTGGTGGCCATGATGGCCGGGACAGTGCAGCCGAAGCCAACGATCATGGGGATGAAAGATTTACCGTGCAGGCCGAAAATATGCATGACACGGTCCATGATGAATGCCGCGCGGGCCATGTAACCGGAGTCTTCCAGGATTGAAATGAAGAAGAAAAGAATCATGATGTTGGGGATGAATATGAGCACCCCTCCCACACCGGCGATGATTCCGTCCACCGCGAGCGAACGCAGGAAACCTTCCGGGAGTATGACATTCAACAACGCTCCTAGTGAAGCGAAGGCCTGTCCGATCCACAAGGTAGGATAGCTCCCCAGGCGGAATGTCACCTGAAACATGCACCACAGGATTATGAGGAACAAAGGAAATCCGAGCAGCCGGTTGGTCATCAACGAATCAATTCTTTCCGAGCGGGATTGATATCTGTGCTCACGGGTTTTGAGGCACTCCGCCACTGCCCCGGAGGCATACCCGTACCGTCCGGCGGTTACCAGGCTCCCGATTCCGATTCCCTCAAGTTCTTCCAGGCGGCGGCGGACTATCTCGATCGTGCTGTAATCATCTTCAGTGAGATCGATTGAAAAAGAATCTGCAGCCGTCGGCGGTCCGAACATGAGAAGGTTGATCGCTACCCATCGCTCATTCAGGGTAGTTTTTCCCCACACCAGCCTGGCCACTCTCTCGATGGCATGCTCCATTTCATGGCTGTAGAGCGGCGGTTTGCCGATTGCGGGAATTTCAGCGCGGGCAGCCTTGAGCGCGGCGGACATGAGATCGAATACTCCCTTTCCATGTTTGCCCACCGTTTTAACGCAGGGAACGCCGAGAAGGCGGGAGAGCTGCTCAATATTCAGAACGCTCCCCGTACGCTCAAACTCATCGAACATGTTCAGGGCAATTACGCAGGGTTTGCCCGTCTCTATAATCTGCGCGGCCAGATAGAGATTTCTCTCCAGATTGGTGGTGTTCACGACAATGATAATGGCCGACACTTCGCCGGAGATTATCTCATTTCTGGCCACCAGTTCGTCCGGGGAATGGGGAGTCAGGCTGTATGTTCCCGGAAGGTCGATGAAAGTGACCGGAACATCATCAACCTGCGCAAAGCCTTCTTTTTTCTCCACGGTAACACCCGGATAATTGCCGACATGCTGCCGTGAGCCGGTCATGAAATTGAAAAGGCTCGTTTTACCGCTGTTCGGATTTCCGGCCATGGCGATAATGATGGGTGGCGCCGCAGGCATTAATATCTTCCTCGATTATCAGGGTTCTGGCTTCACTCCTCCTGATCGCCAGGGAGGCGCCCCGCACATTGATCTGTATGGGATCGCCTAAAGGGGCGGAACGAATCATTTCCACCCGGGTACCCTCGATCAAACCCAGGTCCATGAGACGCTGACGCATGGAGTCGGAAGCCTTTATTTCAGAAATAATACCGTGTGCTCCCGGGGTAAGGTCATTCACTGTTTTTTTGTGAGTGGAATGCGGGAGCGGACGTTTCAAACTCTGCTCCATATATTCCGTTAATTTTGCTGTGGTGCCAAGACTGAGGACATGCT
Organism: Candidatus Latescibacter sp.; assembly: GCA_030692375.1. NCBI lineage: Bacteria > Pseudomonadati > Candidatus Latescibacterota > Candidatus Latescibacteria (ex Chuvochina et al. 2023) > Candidatus Latescibacterales > Candidatus Latescibacteraceae > Candidatus Latescibacter > Candidatus Latescibacter sp. The sequence goes on from JAUYCD010000062.1 coordinate 26,036, forward strand.
CGATACGGCAGGCTTCCTCTTCGGCGGTTTTCTCGTCAACGCCGATGATTTCTCGTAAAAAGAGCTGGATAACCCGGTGACGGGAGGCGATTCTGGCGGCCTGAAGGCTTCCCTCCGGGGTAAGCTCGATGTATTCGTATCTGGCATGGCGAATAAGACCCAATGATTCAAGGTTCTTGAGCGCGCCGTTGACGCTGGGCATGGTCACCCCGAGTCTTTTGGCCACATCACGGACCCGTACCGCTGCAGTTGTTTTCTCGATCTCGAAAATGGCTTCGAGATAATCTTCCATGCTTGAAGAGAGAGCCATATTTTACCTGTTTTTATATGAGATATAGATGCGGCAACGAGTTCAGGATGACACGTGTCATGCCGAACTCGTTTCGGCATCTATTTTTTGAATCCATATTTTTATTCACCGCAGCAATAAATCCGGTTAGTCATGCACAACAATGTTATAAAGCCCTAACATTAATAGAATAAACAAATAGTTTCGAAAAAGCAAGAGAAATTCTTTTTATGATTCATGTTTCGCCGGTGCTGCGGGGATGCGGACGGTAAACACACTGCCTTCACCTTCGATGCTGTTCGCACTGATGGTGCCGCCATGATTTTCGACAATGAAGCGGGTGATGGGAAGGCCGAGGCCGGTGCCGGAGGCGGTGAACTTGCGGGCGTTGCTGGCGCGGAAGAATTCGGTGAATAGTCTGGGGATTTCCTTTTCCGGTACTCCGATGCCGGTATCGGCGACCGTGAGAATCACATCCTTTTCGTCATGGTTCACCTTGACCGTTACCGAACCGTTCTCCGGTGTGTAGCGTATGGCATTGGAGATAAGGTTGCCTACCATGCGTTCGAGGTATTCGCCGCTGCCGATTATAAGAGGGATTTTCGGTTCCGCCTGCACTGTCATCCTGATCTTCTTTTCCAGCGCCTCGTCCATATACATTTCCACTGTTGAGGTCACGATGGGAAGGAAATTGATATGTTTGAAATGGGTTTTAATCTCATTCAAATTGCGAAGCTGGGAGAAACTGAGGAGATTCTGAATAAACCGGCTTAGTTCCCGGGTGCGTTTTGGTATGCGCTCGATGGTTTCTTTCATGCCCTGATTCATTTCATGGCCATAGGCATCCAGCGCCGAGATAGCTGTGGATTCGATGGCCGCCAGCGGGCTCCGGATATCGTGAGCTACCACTTCGAGGAAATGGGATTTCTCCATCACCAGGCGGTCGCGTTCCCGAAGTGAGTTTTCCAGCCATACCTGGTGGATGCGCAACCGATCCATGGCAGTGGCTGTGAGATATACGCTCATGAACAGCGAAAATGTAAAAACAGAAAGCAGCCCGGCCAGAAACAGGGGATCGGAGTAAAATGAGAAGGGAAAGAGTTTGTAATGATGGATCACACCTGCTGCTTCAAGAACAGCTATTCCGATAAATAGCACCGCGGCAAAGAACGCTTCAAAATAGGTGTACTTTTTTGAAAGCAGGATGGAACCGATGATAATGTGGAAGAAATAAAAAATGAAAAAGGGGTTGGCCGCCCCCCCGCTGAAATGGATGAGAAGGGTTAATATCACCAGATCGGCATTGATCTGTATCAGGGTGAACCGCAGGAATCGTCGTTTCAGTAAAGAAATGTCCAGGGTCAGATTAAGGCTGCCCGAGCGGTAGTAGAGAAAGTAGAATACATTGGTCAGGAAGAGGATGACGGTGATAAACCACAGCCAGGAATAATTGATGGTTTTGATATCCAAAACGAACCGGGTGAAAAGGAGCACCATCGCCGCGCCGGTCGTCGCGATAAACCGCATCGTCACAAACCATCCGGGACGCCAGAGAGACCCTTCGGAGGGAGGAGTCACGGTCTCGGACAAAGCCTGTGCGCCAGTATTACCGTTCTTTGGAGATACCATTCAGGTGGTCCATCTTCAAATCAAAAACCGTAAAGGTGTTTCCTGACTTGCCATAAGGGATGCGGTAATAACCGCATCCCTTATAATTTACATCATAAAGGCTTACAAGGCAAACAGTGTTTCAAAAAAGAAGACGTCATTTTTAACTTTATTCCATTTCTTGGCTGCATCCTCTTTCTCGCCGTTAATGAGACCTTCAAGGCGGAGATGGATAGTTGGGCGAATCTTGTAAACCGCCGAAAGCATGATCTGATTGAGATCCAGGAACTTGTTATCATAAGTCAACATGCTGTAGCGGGCATAAAGGCCGTATTTCGGTTGTTCATAACCAACGAGAACTTCACCTCCATTATGGTTGAGTGCGGTCTCGTTTATTTTATCGGTTTTACCCTCTACTCCTAATGAATCCAAATCTACAGGAGTCTGTGCCAGAGTGAACTGTGCCTGACCCATAAAACCAGCGTCCGTTTTGAATTCGGCATCCAGACCATAGCGATTAACCGCATTCTTCATTTTTACACCAGCGGGAGTCTTGTCATGTCCATTTTGAGATGCATAAAGAGAAGCCCCAACATTTAACATACCCAATACCGGTACTTTATCCTTGTATCCAAGCCTTCCTGACAATGCAACACGCTGTACGATAGCCCCGATATCATTGTCACGGTCGCAAATGGGAATGGGAATGGAAAGACCGAGAGGGAAATCCGGAACTGGCCTGGAAAGAGGATTAGCCGCGGTTCCGTCGCTTGTTCTGTATGGATTGATCAGTGCAACAGCCAGTTGAACTTTATTGTCGACGAAATTCGAGAAGGTCTGGAACCCCAATACTCTGAGCTTAGTAAAAGCCTCGCTGTAAAGGGCATAATCCGATGTTCTCCTGCTGCTGTAAGAAGGAGTAATGCCGTAGGTATAATTCCGGCCCTTACCGATTCTAAGAGTGAAGTCCCAGGGCATTTTGCTGGACATATGCCAGTTTAAAAAGGCGCTCTCCATATAGAGCCGCGAAGGGGCATCTGTTTCAGAGGGATGAAAATATGTTTCAACCAGCCAGTCAAACTCATCATCAAGTTTTTGGGAAAACTGAAATCCGAACCGGTGAATACGTTCAGAATAATTGGTGTTTGCAACAATAGTGCGGGCCTGCAAAAAACCGTGAACCTGCACCGGATCGGCTGAAGCCGTGATTGGCGCGGAACTGAATACTACGGCTGTAAAAGCAACGGCAGTTACGAGTTTCTTTAACACTGGCATCTCCCCATTGAGTTCTTCATTCATGTAAAGAAATTTATTCCGGAACCAACCTTTCGATACATCGTGTCCACCTGGTTTTTTTTACTCCCTGTAAATCCCTCCGTAATAGGGTGAAAAGAAACATTTCAGATCCTTGTTATCCTTCCATGGTCAAGGATGGTCACATTGCCTGCTTTGAGGGCTTTCACCGCCTTATCAATATCCTCGATTCTAAAAATCATAACCGCATTTTCGGAAGATTTCTCCATGAAGGCATACATGCACACCGGTATAATTCCACATAAACCACTGTAATAATGGGAGTATAAAGTTTTAAAATATACTTAAGGCAGGTACTCCAAGTCAAGCATAATTTGATTTGAAGTAACTATAACAATACCATCATTATATAGTTAATTATTCACCGATTTGAAGAGTAGGCAGGGTAGTTTAGAACATCGTTCCGGAGGGTATAATGGCATTCTTGTAAACTACGATGATTCCGTCATGCACCTCGAAAGTATCATAGACCCCTTCCATGACATGGTTTTCATTGACCAGCCTGACCCGGTCGCCGATGCGGGCATTCTTGTCGATGATTGCGTTTTCTATGACCGTATCGTTTCCGGTTCCCACCATGGGAGAGCCCGCCATACGGTCAAGGTCGATTTCCTCGAGGGTTTCAAAGGCATCTGCTCCCATCATCACCACGTTTTTCAGCCTGGAACCGGGCGAGAGCTTGGAACGTATCCCGATGATGGATCGTTCGATCTCACATTTATCGAGAATACAGCCCTCGCAGATGATCGATTGTTGTATAGTACAGCCGTCCACCTTGCTCGCCGGAAGATAGCGGGGCCGTGTATAGATGGGCTTCTCACGCCGGTAGAGGTCGAAAGCGGGAAACGGATCGGTAAGGGCAAGATTGGCGCGGAAAAAGGTTTTGATGGTTCCTATGTCTTCCCAGTAACCGTGAAACTTGTAAGCTTTTACGTTGAGGTGCTTGATGGCGTAGGGAATGATGTGCCTTCCGAAATCATCTTTCTTTTCTCCTGTAAGGAGGCGGACGAGAAGACCGCGGTTGAAGACATAAATTCCCATGGAAGCCAGGAAAGGTTTTTCTGGTTCGCCGGTATCCGAAATGAGGCTTTCCACCTCGTTTTCATTTGGCTTTTCTTGAAAATCGATAATGCGGTTGTTGTAATCGGTTTTCAGGATTCCGAATTCACCGGTCTGTTCCCGCAAAACCGGTTTAACCGCTACAGTGAGATCCGCGCCCGTTTCACGGTGGAAGTCGACGAATTGTGAGTAGTCCATCTGGTACAGGTGGTCTCCGGCAAGAATTAAGACATGGTCCATATTCTGGGCGCGGAGATGGGGAAGCTGCTGACGGACAGCGTCGGCGGTTCCCTGGTACCACTGGTCGCTTGAAAGAGTCTGCTGGGCGGCGAGAACTTCGACGAAACCTGTGGAAAAGGAATCGAATTTGTAAGTCTGATAGATATGCCGGTGCAGGGAAACATGGTTGAACTGGGTCAGGACATAGATATGTTTTATACCTGAATTGATGCAGTTCGAGATAGGAATATCTATGAGCCGGAATTTCCCTGCAATGGGAACCGCAGGTTTTGCCCTGAGCTTGGTAAGAGGTTGAAGGCGGATTCCCCTTCCGCCGCCGAGAATTACCGCAAGTACTCTATTCATTATTTTTTTCCGGGATATTTATGATGATCCGGCAAAAAGTATTTTTTACATTATTTTCTGGTGTTTTTAAACCTCACCCCCTGCCCCCCTCTCCTAGTCAGGAGAGGGGGTAACTCATTGCTAGCTATGTCCTTACCCTCTCCTAATTAGGAGAGGGTGGCTGAAGGCCGGGTGAGGTTTTCGTCAATTCAGAGAGCTTTTTAATACTTTTTGCCGGATCATCATTAATGGGAGATTGATAATTGTCATTGCCACATATAATATACATAATATTCATCCCCGAGTAAATGGTTCTTTACCTTTTTTGCACCTCTTACCCTCGTATTGCCCAGCGGAGGATGTCCAAGAGTTTGGGAGGCTTGCCCTGCATCAGGATGCCGATCCGGAAGATTCTGCCTCCGGCCCATACTGAGAATAGAGTAAAGAGCAGAACTCCCGCAATTCCGACAATCGGCTGCCAGACAGGGACGCCGGCCGGGGTGCTCAATCTGAGCATCATCAGCATCGGTGTAAAAGGAGGAAACAGTGAAAGCCAGGTCGAAAAGGCGCTCAACGGCTCCCTGAGCACCGGCGTCATGATAAACATGGGTATCATCATCGGCAGCATTGCCGGCAGAGCCAGGGATTGCACGTCTTTTAAATCGTTGCAGGCCGACCCCAGAGCGGCAAGCATCGATCCGAACAAGAATACGGCCAGGATCATGAAAGCAAAAAACCACGGGAGCAAATGATAGGGAATATAAGCGCTAAGCCCCATATACTTTCCGGCCGTGATTCCACCGATGACATATACCATAGAAGCGGTCAGCGACACACCCACACCGCCGATGATTTTTCCCATCATGAATTCGAAAGGCTGTATCGAGCCGAGAAGCACCTCGGCGATGCGCTGGGTTTTTTCCTCCATTACTGAGGTCAGGAGCGGATTTGCCCCAAGCATGATCATAAAGAACATCAGCATGATCATGATCATGGGAATGCCTATCGCAACTCCTTCATTGCTGCGTTCGGCGTCTTTGAACTTGCCGGTTCCCTCGTTCAGCGAGGCCAGACCCAGGCCATCGATATTTACCCATAAAAACAGGTCCCTGATTTTTGATTCATCAATACCCGCATCGGCAAGCCGCAGGCTTCGAAGCTGGTTGTTGACCGGCCACGACAGCCATCTCCGGAGATCGTCCAATACCGCGTTCTTGGAGTGATAGGCAATGCGCGATCTCTCGGGATTGCCTGCAGGATGAACGACATCGGCGCCGATTTCCACGAAAGCGTACAGCTTTTTCGCGCGAATAAGGTTCGAAAGCTCCAACCGCTGCTTCGCAGGGTTTTCCCTGTTCGGGTCAATGACCTCGAAAAGGTATGCCGGCCTGACTTTTTTGCCTTTTTTAGTATCGTACAATTCGGTTTCGTTTCTTGTTTTTGCAGCCAGCACAATGGAATCGGCAATCTTCCCCGACCAGTCGATGACTGCAATTTTTTTATCGGAAGTGTCGATATGACTTTCTGACAGCTTCATGGCTATAAAACCGCCGCTCATAAAGATCGGCATCAGAACGAGGCCGATTATGAACCCTTTTGTCCTGACTGCGGCCTTGTATTCCCGCCAGGCTAGAGTCATTATCTTACGCATGTTTCACCTCCCTCGCCTCGGGCCCGGCAATCCTTATAAAAATGTCATGGAGCGATGGTTTTGCTATTTCAAAGCTCAATATGGATGTCCTAGCAAGGATAGTCTTCAGAACGTTCCGGGGATCGCAGTTCGGCGACATACGAAGCTCCTGCATTCTTCCGAAATCGTTTATGCTTTCAACGCCGTCCAGTTCCTGCAATGCCGGGAGACCGCTGCCGGTCTTGATACGGATCGTATCGGTGCCATAGGTATCCTGAATGGATGACAGGGTGCCGTCAAGCACTTTTCCCCCCCGGAAAATCATGAAAATGAAATCGCACATATTTTCGGCCATGTTCATATCATGGGTGCTGAATATCACCGTTGCGCCCTTTTCCCGAAGTTCAAGCAGAGCATTCTTAAGACTCTCCGTGTTGACCGGATCGAGACCGCTGAACGGTTCATCGAGTATGATCAATTCCGGTTCGGTGACCACTGTCGCCAGGAACTGTACTTTCTGGCTCATTCCCTTGCTGAGCGCCCCCACTTTTTTAGCGGCGCAATCGGACAGATCGAGTTTCGTAAGCCACCGGTCGACTTCTCCGGTTACATCTTTACCGCACTTGAGTTTCCCGTAAAACTGGAGTATCTCGCGCACCTTCATGTTCTTGTAGAGGCCCCGCTCTTCGGGGAGGTAGCCTATTCGATCAGTGCAGGCGCCCCTGGACTTCTCACCGAACAGGAGTATCTTTCCGCTGTCAGGATAAAAGATGTTCATGATCATTCGCAGTGTCGTTGTTTTGCCTGACCCATTTGGTCCGATAAAACCATAAATGCTGCCCTGAGGAACCGAAAGAGAAATATCGTCAACCGCGATTGTTTTGCCGAATGTTTTGGTTACATTCTGTAATTCGACTGTGTTCACAGGAGACCTTTCCTGCTGTTATTTTTTTTTGACAGGATTATATGTTTTTTTTTCTAATCTGAATTATACATAAACCCTGAATATTCCCGCAATTAAAATAAATAACTTATAGTTTTATTTAACAGATGATCCGGCAAAAAGTAATTTTTACATTATTTTCTGGTGTTTTAAACCTCACCCCCAGTCCCCCTCTCCTAGTCAGGAGAGGGGGTAACTCATTGCTGGCTATGTTTTTGCCCTCTCCTAATTAGGAGAGAGTGGCCGAAGGCCGGGTGAGGTTTTCGTCAGTTTAGAGAGCTTTTTAATATTTTTTACCGGATCATCTTAACAGTTATTTGAAATAATTGTTTGATAATTGTTGTAAGTTATTGTAAATATTAGACGCGATTTTTTGGTGTTCTCAAAAGGTAGTGCCCCAGGAATAAGAAATAATTGTAGACACGAGTTATGTTCAGGTTTTAATGTCTCCACTGTTCCCGCGTTTCTCCCCTATTTCCATCGTAATTGGGGAGATCGCGGACATAATGTATTTTTGGTTGACTCATGGAGCAATATTGAATAAATTGATTTGATTCAACTATTCGATTTCCCATAAGGATTGCAGGAGCAGGAGAAAAGCTTCTTTTTTCTATAAGCAGAGATGGAGAAGTGAGTGATAGATAAAAGGAATTTGAACGCATTATAGATTACGAAAGGATAAAAAGTGCCGCATTTTCGCTATTCTTCTTGGGCTGCCGGGCTTCGTTCATCCGATATTTCAGAGATACTCTGGATGGCCAGACAGCCCGGGATGCTGACCCTGGCGCCGGGAGTTCCTTACCCCGGCTCCTATCCTACTGAAAAAGTAGCGGAAATCATCGAATCGCTGATAACCCGTGAGCCGGAAACCATCTTTCCCTATCCGTTCCTGCAAGGGACTCTCCGCAGCCGTGAGGCGGTAGTGTACCGCATGGCCAAACGCGGTGTGAAGGGACTCAGCCCGGAGCGGGTAGTGATGACCGCCGGATCCCAGGCGGCGATGGACATGGCCACCCGGATAATCATGGACCCTGGAGATACCATGATCATCGAGGCGCCGACTTTTATGGGCACTTTGGATTCGATCAAGAACGCCGGATTCGATCTGGTCGAGATACCCATCGATGCGGACGGTATCAGGACGGATATTCTGCGGGACACACTCGCCCGTCTCTCGAAGCAGGGTATCTATCCTAAGATGATCTATCTCATGTCCAATTACCACAATCCGGCAGGTATCATGCTCTCCCAGGAGCGAAGAAAAGAACTCCCCCTGATAGCGGAAGAATACAACTGCTTTATCGCTGAGGATGATGCATACAGCGAGCTCCTCTACGACGACCTGGACCAGACAGCGGTAAAAGCGTATGATACGACCGATTCGGTGATTTACCTGGGAAGCTTCTCAAAGCTGGTTTCTCCGGGATTCCGGGTCGGCTGGGCGGTGGTGCCAGAAGAGATGACTGCAACATGGAATACCTGCCGTCCCATGCTCGAGGTCGGCGCCCCCGCCCTTAATCAGGAAATCATCGCCGAACTGCACGTTGACAACTGGCTGGACGGCCATATCGAGAAAATCAGGAAGGGATACCGGAGCCGCCGTGACGCCATGCTTCGCGCCCTGGAAACGTATATGCCCGAAGGATGCACCTGGACTCCTGCCCACGGTGGATTCTATGTCTGGGTCACCACGCCGGACTCTATCGATAACGACCAGCTTCTCCTGACCGCGGTTAAAAACAAGGTCATCTATTTCACCGGCAAGTTCTTTTACCTCGATCACCAGAATCACGGGCATTTCCGCCTGTGTTTCTCACGGCCGGATGAAGATACCATTACCGAAGGGGTTAAGAGAGTAGCTACAGCAATCAAGGAAGAGATGGCCAAGAAGAGACATGTATACTAATTTGCCGCTGTTTTTCTCCCTTTTTCTCATCCTTGTTTCTGTATCGGAGGCTTTTGCCGCCGATATCACCTGGAAAATATATCTCGAACAGTACCAGACCGAGCCCCTGAATCCCCCAAAGGCGACACGGGAGGGAGAAGAGTTCTCCATACCGTCGATTTCTCTTCCTTCGTATGCATCGGGCGCACAAAAACTGATCTATGCTTTGGAAAGAACACGATTCCTTATTCAGCAGACACCTGGATCACGGCCTATAGAAATTCACATCATCCTTAATAATCAGGGAGACGCTTTTGAAAAGGCCAGGCCGGATGTTCCGGTATTCATCAACATCACAATAGATGTCTATGTGGATGGCCGTAAGGATAGCAGTTTCCGGTTTCTCTCCAATTCTCCACTGGTCATGACCATACCATCCTCCGGAGTCGATGCTCTGCTCAGGTTATGTGACGGCGATTTGAAAAGGGGAGAGGATCTTGTGCTGGCTTTTGATCTCGGAACACGATTTTCGAACGAAGGTATCACCATGAGCAATACTACTTCGGGAATATCTGCGGGTATCTCCCATCCTTCCACCATTGTGGGAAGCAGGTACGATCTTCTCAAGCTGCAGCCGCCTGTCAAAATCAACACCTGGGGAAAAATAAAACTTCTCTTTCAATGACTGATTCTATAAGACTTGTGAAAAATCCTGTCTAGTCTATATGATAGATGCCGAAACAAGTTCGGCATGACGCGGTCACCCTGAACTCGTTTCAGGGTCTACATGATAACAAAACCAACATATTCACAAGTCTTCTATATCACTCTGGTCAATTCCCTGAGCGCGGGATAGTGAACCACCAGACACTGGGAGCAAAGCTTTTCGGTGCCGTCTTTACCTGATATCGGGAAATATTTGCCGGACTATGCAGAAATAGGAAATAAATGCCGGTCTATGGCAGGCCGGCATTTTTAAAGTTATGTGTGCGAGTGAGTTATCACGTATCTTTGGGTATGATTTTCTCTTCAACCATCGCTTCTTTTTCCGCTTCTGCGGAAGGAATTACCCTGTCCTTTGCTGGATGGGCATGCCACCAGTTGGCCAGGATGGAGCCGGAGATGTTCATCCAGGGGCCGAAAATAGCAGGCGCCAGGGCCGCCGCAGGGCTTTTCAGCACGTTGATGGCTAAGGCGGAGGCCATGCCGCCGTTCTGCAGGCCGACTTCTATAGCTACTGTCCGGCAGGATTTTTCATCCAGCCCGCAGAGACGGCTTCCCCAGTAACCGCCCAGATATCCCATCGTATTATGGATCATCTCGGCGCCGAGGAGCATCAGCCCCACTGCGAGCAGATTGTCCCTTCCGGCGGAAGTGATAACAACGATAATGAAAACAATGCCGCCCATGGAAAGGATCGGAAGGGAGCGGTCGAGCCAGTTTACCTTGCCGTGCATAAATTTGTTGAAAATCAGACCGGCAGAGACAGGGATGATGGTTATCTTGAAAACACCCCACATCATCAGGAGGAAGTCGATCGGCACAAACTGCCCGGCCAGAAATTTCATCCACAACGGGGTCATGATGGGGGCGGCCAGGGTTGCGCATGCGGTGATGGTGACCGAAAGCGCAAGGTTCGATCCGGCGATATAGTTCATCACATTGGAAGCGAGTCCGGAGGGGACGCATCCGATGAGGATCACTCCTGCCGCTATTTCCGGCGGGAATCCGAAGGTTTTGGCAAGGGTGAATCCAACAAGCGGCATCACGGTGAACTGCAGGGTCATGCCAACCAGAACCCCCTTGGGCATGAGGAGCACCTGGGTGAAATCCCTCACGCTCATTGCGGTTCCCATGCCAAACATGATGATCATCATCAATGGTTCAATCAGCCTGGTAAGCTTGTAACTGCCCCATTGCTGGAAAAGGTAGGGGTAGAACATGGAAACCGAAACTGCGGCGAAAATCCAGATGGTGAAAGCAAACCCTTTCAGCGCGTCATTTCCCCGTGAATACATGGCAAAAAAAGCGAACAACCCGACAAAGAGAGGACCTGCCTCAGCCAGCCTTCCCATGGCGATCATGGCGATGATCCCGACAAGGCAGGCAACAGTCGCAACAAGGAAAACCGTATATATTTTTTTACCCATTGTGTTTGATGAACCCTCCATTGCATCTCCTTGCATTAAAGTTTACGGTTATGTCGTTAAGTAAGCTAAAGTGATCATCCGAAAGGTTAATCCCCCCTACCCCCCTTATTAAGGGGGGAAAAAGAAAATTGTTCCTAGTAATATGTAAAGATTTATTAGGATTTGACAGAACCCTCTCCCTAAATTCCCCCCTTAATAAGGGGGGATGCCGTAGGCAGGGGGGATTTTAAAGACACAGGAGCACTCAATTTCTCTTATTTACTTATATTGCCGACTTAACGCCATAACCGAATTAAAGTTATCCTCTTATTCTTTCGAATATCTATAATAATTGAGTGGAAGGCAAGGGAAAACGGAAGAATTCGGGTTATCTGGTGCTCAGATCATCGCCAAGGTCTTTTTCGTTCCGCTTGCCCTTTTCAAGTGCGGCCGAGACTACGACAAGCTCGATCTCCCCGTTCGAGTTGTTATAGAGGCCATGCGAGTCATAGATGGTGCAGGGAATGGCGTCCCCCGCTTTCACCTCCCAGGTGACATTGTTCACTGTAACCTTCCCGCTTCCCGAAACCAGGTAGTAGACCTCTTCGATCATGTTGTGCTGGTGGTAGCCGATAGAGGTTCCCGGAGGCAGGATGCAGTGGTCAATGAACTCCCAGTTGGTCGCGAAGGAATTTTTGTCGAAACAGCGCCGGAAGAGAATGGTTCCCTTGCCGCCGTGGGCGTTCGTGGCAGATTTGAGCAAGCGGCGGTCGAGAAGCGTCCACTGGAACGGCGGCGGTGACTCTAGTGTCTTCTGCGAGAGATCATCCACGAAATCGATGGAATCCCACTTGTTCTTCACCATGCTCACCGCAAAATAGAGCCAGTCAAGCGATACATCGCTGTTGGGATTGTAGATGCCATGTGAAGAGCCTTTCTGGCAGACCACCATAGCCCTTGGCGGAAGCTCGGCGGTGTGGCCGTTCACAGTGAACTGTGCGTTGGCGTTCAGAATGATGAATATCTCCTCAATGCCGCGGTGGACATGCTCGCCGATGCTGCACTGCGGGGGAATCTCGCCGCGTGAGATCGCACGTAGGTTGGTTGCGAAATCAGGGGTGCCGTAAATGGGCGACAGCTTCACCGTTCCCGCGCCGCTGTGACACTTGGGTGTGTCCTTGTATGTCGAGGGAACCAGGCTCCAGTAAATGGGCTTGCCTTTCTGCTCGGCGAGGGAGGGGGAGGGCCAGAACATCCATAGAATGAGCATTGTGAGCGGGAGAAAAATACGTTTCATGGGAGCGTCCTTTGTGAAATTTTTAAGTATTGAACGATGGCAGTCAGGTGAAAAAGTCGGTTTACACACTCCTCAGACCCTGAAACGGTTTTATCGTTCCCGCGAAGCGGCAACAAGTTCAGGGTGACACGGTTTCTGGTCATGCCGAACTTGTTTCGGCATCTATCTTTTGACAGGATTCCTCCAGCGGCCGGTACGCCTTCGGGATATGCGCCTTGACTACATCTTTTTCAAGGAATTGCTTGTATGTGGCGTTAGTCCAGAATTTGGCCACCAGCGATAGCTCTATTGCTGAGGTGCGGCGGTCGTGTGCGGCGTAATGATCGAGCGCGGCTTTCAGGTGAGTGCAGGTCTTTTCGAGAAGGCCGCGCGCTTCCGGGTCGGTGAAGTCGCCGCTACGGAGCGCCCGGGCGGGAACGGACGTTTCGTAGGCAAACGTGCCGTCGGTGATATTTTCCAGGTAGCCGTCCACGATGTCCCAGGGGGTTCCCATATACATGAGGAAAATCTCTTCGTCGGTCAGCTTGTGACGGCCGTTGCGCTCGTCCTCGAGGGCGGCCTCGGCGATGCGGAAGCCCAGCTCGACCGCTTTTGGGCGGGCCTCACGGATATAGGCCACATGCACCGGCAGACCTCCGATGTAGCGGAATCCGCTCCCGGCGGCGAGTTTGCAGAGCTCTGCGGTTGCGCGGGTCTGGAAGCCCTGGTTTGAGGCGCAGGAAATGGAGGCGAACGGGAGGCCGTAGGGAATTCCCTCCCAGAAGGTAGGGTAGATGCGCTCGAGGAACAGCCGCGCCTGTGCGGACATCCCCCAGCCGTGGACGGGATCGACCACCAGGAGGCCGTTCGCGCGGATAAACCCCTGGAAAAGCTCGCCCTTTCGCTTCCTGCCCCAGTCGTCATCGAGGACGCAGCCCGAACCCACATTCCGGATGCAGTGGAAACAGCTTTTGCAGGGGCCGTAGGTATAGTCGTGCAGGTGGTAGACCTCGACATCGAGTCCTTTCACCCCTTCCAGGTTCTGGACCACATTCTCCATGAGCGAGGAGGTAAATCCTTTTTTCCTGCCGCTTCCCTGAACCACCATGAGACACGCCATTCGTTTCTCTCCTCTATCTTAACTGAGTTTTTTCCCCGATTCGATTCCGGCCTCTCGAATGTATTATACTACACCTGAAGGGTTGATCGTGAACCGGCCTAAGAGAATTAATCAAAATTCTGGAATTGATGTCAAGGGGATTCGGGTATTACATCCGATAATAATCAATATTGAAAAAGATAATAAGAATTTTTGTATTTTCTTTTTTGGGATTTTCTATATATACTTTGTGAGGGTTGACAGGGAGGACGTCCGACCGATTGAATATTCAAGAAAAAATCCCTTCTCGCATTGTTCTCTGACGGTAAAAATTGCTCAATTATTAGTTGTATACGTATCTTGAACTCTTACTCACGGAGGTCTGCCATGAATCTTTCACGGATTACCTATCCTGTGCTGCTCCTGGTTCTCTCGTTTCTGGTGATGGCCGGATGCTCGAAGAGCAGTAAAAACCCTCTTTCACCAGATACGAACCAGAAGGAATTTACAACCGGTAATCCCGCTGTTTACACCGTTTCCGGACCGGCGGGAACCGCACTGAAAGACTCCATTACCGGCGCGACATTCCAATTTCCCGAAGGGGCGAGCGGAACTCTTTCTATCGCTTCGGTAACCTCCGGTCCTTCCCTTTCGATTCAGGCAAAGAAATTTTCTGTGGATTACACCGGTTCGGAATCCATTCAACTCGCCGTGCCCCATAAAACCGGAGAACAGGTGGTTCTTTTCTCATACGGCTCAATCGGCAAGGCTGCCATCGACGGTTGCGGCCTTATAGGCTGGTGGGGTATTCCGGCTATAGCAGATTCAAGCGGATATGTGGTTTTTAACGTTCTTTCACCTGTTAAACTGTCTGCATTAAAAATCGCTGGTCTTTCTCAAACACAACAGAAAGAGTATTATGCTATCTCGACAATTTCCGGGGGAACGGATGTAGCTGCGAATATTGAAGCGATTCGAACAACGACAAAACAGGTTGTGGATCAATGGCTGGATAATCTCCCTTCATCGCTCTATACAAGCGCCCGGAATCGGGTTAACGGGTCTCTTCAGTACACCTTTGCATTTAAAGATGATGGAAACGCCTATACGGGCAACAACAGCATGATATGGTCAAATGCTGTGTTTGAGTTCAACCCTTATCCCGGAGAGAAAAAAGCCGACCTGGCGACAATCGCGCATGAAGTGGGGCACTATATGACCCATGTGCTTACCGGATATCCCCGTTTCGCCGAAATCCTTAACAGAATAACGGACTGGAATGCTTACGCTAATCACGGTCTTGCAGAATATAGTGAGGGCCGTAAGGTTCTCCTCGAGGAATATGCCTATTTCTCAACCTATATGATAACCGGAGAGCTGAACGGCACCGATCTGAAAAGAGTGAATTTTCGAACGTTTTTCCAAAGCCGGGCTCCTGACAGTTACGACTATCCGAGCCAGGAAGGTTATGGCGCAGCACTTCTCGGCGCTCTCATGAAAACCGAAGGTGAAATAATATCCTTTGATAAGACTACTCCAAAGGTAAAGGCGCCGCTGGTCGGAGCATCCGTCAGCGATATTCTCGGCATCCTTGCAAGAGGCCCGCGTGATGTAAACGAGTTGCGCTCGTTCATCCAGGATTATCTCGACGGGAGGGGAGGCGATGACCGGTTCAAACTCCCCGCGCTCTTCGAACCGATGGGATGGTCCTACAACGGGACGGGGGTGGTGGTCGATAGCCAGAACAAGCCAGTGGCTGGGGCGCACCTTCAATGCATCTCCCAGTCCGCCGGGACCGAATACCGCACATTCATGAGCACTCGCACAGGAGCGGACGGTAAGTTTTATCTGCCCCGTATTTTCCCGGGTGAAAATATTATAAGGTTATTTTACAACGCCGACAAAGATTCTGTTGATTTTCCTCTCTCTGTGGAATGGACGAAACCTACTAATGTTCAAATTGATCTCAAAGAGTATGTTATCGAGGCCAAAAAGAAGACTGTCGATCTCAAACTTCCGAAGGCGAATTATGTGCTCACTCCGGGTATCCGGGCGCAGAATCCTCTCACGGTGTCCGCGACCGGCACCCTGACCGGCCCCGACGGCATGATCGCAGTGCCGACAATAATTACGGATTATTCCGGGGGAAATGCGAAGATCGATATCCAGTCATCCGTGAATTTGAACGAAGAGGTGACGCTCACTCTCACCGCGACCTATTCCCTGTTTCGGGGCGAAACCTGGACAACCGGTCTCTATCAGGGTGATTATAAAAGCGCCTCAGAATCGGTGACCAAGCTTTCCGGTGTCCGGTTCAAAATATCTTCCCAGCGTGGAGGAGAAACTCTGGTATCATCCACACAGAGCACCCCGAATCTTAATATCAGGATCGCTCCGGCGGACAAGTCCGGCTATTATTATCGGGCTGATGTCCGGCTGGAATGGGATTACAACGTGACCTACTACAACGCCAAGGGCGATGTGGAGGGCACCGAGACAGGCACAACCGGAGCTTATATTCTTCATATCTATCAGGGTACCATGTAGGATGATACGGCAATAAAGTCAATTGTACATTATTTTCTTGTATTTCTTTACCTCACCCCCTGTCCCCCTC
>JAUYCD010000063.1 GCA_030692375.1 Candidatus Latescibacter sp.
GTTTCTGAACAATCATTTTAACATGACGACTTATTTTATTGCGTTTCTTTTCAAAATAGATGCCGAAACGGTTGTTAAAAGATGCGCTGCGCTTTCATCGTTCCCGCGAAGCGGCAACAAGTTCGGCATGACACGTGTCATCCTGAACTCGTTTCAGGATCTAAACACTCAAAACATGCGCAATTATTTATGTCGTCATGTATAATTCACCGAGTTATTTCTTTCTCTCCCCCGCCGCTTTTACAAAGCACAGGAACATCGGATTCGGCTCGGTGAGCCGCGAGGTGAATTCCGGGTGCGCCTGGGTGCCGATAAAACAGGGATGCCCGGGAAGCTCGATATACTCCATGAGCACAGTGCCGTCCTCACGGATATGGCGCCCGCTGAATACCAGCCCCTTTTCGGTAAGGATGTCCACATACGCCGGGTTGACCTCGTACCGGTGACGGTGACGCTCGACCACCGCTGCTTCGCCTTCGCCGATCCTGCCGAGACGGAAAGCCTGGCTGAGATCGGAGCGGTATTTCTCCAGGCGCTGACTGTCGGCTGCGATGCGGCCGGATTCCTCGTAAGCGCGGTAGATGAAGGTTCCCGGTTCGATCACCGCCGCATACCCTCCCAGGCGCATCGTACCGCCATAGCCGTCACGGGCAAGCGCGTCTTTCTGCGATTCGATGATGGAAATGACCGGATGAGGCGTATCGGGGTGATTCTCTGTGGTGGAGGCGCCCTCCAGGCCGCAGACGTTACGGGCGAATTCTGATACCGCGATCTGCATGCCGTAGCAGAGACCCAGGTAGGGCACGTTATTCTCGCGGGCGTACCTGACGGTCTTTATCATACCTTCGACGCCCTGTTTCCCGAAACCGCCGGGAATGAGGATTCCGTCGAATGCGGATAGAACGGATGCGGGATCGGCGGCCTGTTCGATGGAGTTGGCGTCCACCCAGTGAATTTCCACCCCCGTATTGAGCGCGGCGCCAGCGTGCACCAGAGACTGGCTGACGCTGATGAAACAGTCGGCCAGTTTGAACGAGCCGGTGACGACATACTTGTTCACAATGGCGATTTTCACTGTCTTTTTCGGCTTGTCGATACGTTTGACATAATCCTTCCAGAGCGCCCAGTTAGGCCGCTTCCTGCTCTTGAGCCCAAGCTTCTTGAGAATCTTGCGGCCTATAAACTCTTTCTCGAAATTAAGCGGAATCGCATACAGGTTGTTAGAGTCCGGAGCGCTGATGACGTATTCCGAGGAAATATTGGCATAGGTCTGGATCTTTTTCTTACGGATCATGTCGAGCGGCTTGCCTGCGCGGCAGAGGATAATATCCGGGAAGATGGCGTTTTCCGAGAGAAGTTTGATCGCCTGCTGGGTCGGTTTTGTCTTCATCTCCTCGATGTGGGAAGGCACCGGCAGGTAGGTGATGAGCACGTAGATCATGTTCTCCATGCCGATTTCCATCTGGAGGCTTTTCATGGCGAACAGGAATGGCACATTCTGGTATTCGCCCATGGTTCCGCCGATCTCCACCATGCAGAAGTCATACCCCTTTGAAGCGGCCTTAATCCGGCTCTTGATCTCATCGGTGATGTGCGGGATGAATTCCACTGTGGCACCAAGGTATTCTCCCCTGCGCTCACGGTCGATCACCGCCTTGTATACCTGGCCGGTGGTGATGTTGTTGCACCGCGGGATGTCCTTGTAGAGGAAACGCTCATAGTTTCCCAGGTCCTGATCTATCTCGCCCCCGTCATCGGTGACCCAGACCTCGCCATGCTCTGTCGGACGAAACAGCCCCGCATCCATGGAAATATAGGGATCGATCTTTACCGCGGTGACCGAAAACCCGTTTTCGTACAGAATTTTCCCGATCGCCGAAGTCGCCAGGCCTTTCCCCACGCCGCTCATCACCCCGCCTGCTACCACGATGTATCGGGGACCTTTGTATTTCACCGTGTTCCTCCCGGGTATCTATCAATAAGAGTTATCATTATTCAAATTAACTACCTCTCAACATACTGTAGAGTATCTAACCTATTTACCTCACCCGCCCTTTGGGCACCCTCTCCTATACAGGAGAGGGAAATGACGATACAGGTGATGAGTCACCCCTCTCCTGGATAGGAGAGGGGACGGGGGTGAGGTTATAAACTTATCACGGCACAAAGAGCTTTTTTAAATTTCTCATGCCGGCAAAGAAGTTACCCCAAATTTTCATTCCGTATCATTCTCCGCACTAACTCCAAATCCTCGGGGGTATCGACTCCGATGGAGACATGACCAGTAATCACTACACCGATGGAGTAACCGTGCTCGAGCATGCGCAACTGTTCGAGTTTTTCCGCCTGCTCGAGGGGAGTTGGCTCAAGCGTGGTGAAAATGGCAAGAAACTCCCGCCTGAAACAGTAAATCCCCGCATGCAGGTATGCGCCGCCGAAAACGCCGTCACGGTAGAACGGCAGCGGAGACCGTGAAAAATAGAGCGCCCTCCCCTGCAGGTCCAGCGCCACTTTCACCGCGTTCGGGTCGCGGTAAACCGCTTCATCGGTGATCGGGGATGCGGCAGTCGAGCAGGAAATGCCGGCGTCTTCCCGGAGTTTTTCGATCACCCGGTCGATTACAAGCGGATCGATGAGCGGTTCGTCTCCCTGGACATTTACAATGATTTCTCCGCCGGTTTTCAGCGCCGCTTCAGCCGCACGGTCGGTTCCGGTTTTGTGCTCCGGCGAGGTCATCACCGCCTCGCCGCCGAAAGAGGTTATCGCGCGAGCAATCCGAGGATCATCGGTCGCCACAACCACCCGTGAAACCAGCGACGCCCCGGATACCCGTTCATACACCCGTCGAATGAGCGGCTTACCCTCGATATCGATGAGCGCTTTTCCCGGCAGCCTGGTGGAACCGTACCGCGCGGGAATTATGGCAACCGCTGTTTCCATAAAACCTCTGACTTATTTTTTCAACGCCGCATACACATAAGGCCCTTCGGGGATAACCGCGATCCGGGCGTTCTCACCGAATCGGGCTTTCACACGGGCGATACCTTCCTCGACACTCTCCATCGGAGTGACAAAAAGCTTTTTCTGGGTCTCAAGGTCGATGCCGTCCGAATAGAGCCATACCTCGTGTTTTTCCAGGACAGAACAGAGTTTCTGGAGCTGCCACTGGTCGAGAGTATATACTCCCGGTTTACGGATGTCCGCAAGGAATCCTTCGCAGCTCTCGGTTTCCAGGATGAGACGGGTAAATTCCGGGCTGCCGATGCCTTCCGCGCACCGTGAGGCGATGATGACGACGCCTCTCTCGCGCAGTATCCCGGCCGCTGCTGTCATACCCTTTACCGTCTGGTAGAACGTGAGGTCAAGCGGGAAACCGGCCGCAGAAGTAATGACCGCATCCACCGGCGCATCCATTTCGCTCCGGCACTGAGCGCTCATGAATCGGACCCCCTCATCGTGGGCTTCTTCCAGGTCGCCGGCAAACACTCCGGTGATCTGGCGGCGCTCGTTCAGGGTGACATTCACGATGAAATCCACCCGCACCTTTTTCGCCACATGGAGCGCTTCACTGTGCACCGGATTGCCTTCAATGACACATTCCACCGCCTTTTTATGAGCCATCGGTTCGGGTCCATGAAGCACTTTTATCGACTCAAAGGCGCAGATTCCCGGGAAAACCGCTTTCCTTCCCCCGGAATATCCGGCCATGAAGTGCGGCTCGATCAGTCCGGTTGCAATGCGGAGATCGGCTTTGATAAACTCACGGTCCACATAGATCGGCGCGTTGTACAGAGGGGTTTCGCCAAGGTATTCATGGGAAGCCAGATCGCGGCCACGGTGATTCACAATCCGGTATGCTTTCGGGATATCCGGCCCGAGCAGGGTGACCAGCTCCTCGCCTTCATTGGGACGGTGCAGTCCGGTGGCTACCAGAATGGTGATCTTATCACGGGGTATCCCGGATTTTTCCAGCGTTTCCAGAACCGGCGTCAGAATAACCCGGTTGGGTACCGGACGGGTGATGTCGCTTATCACGATGCAGGCAGAGCGCTTTCCTGCCGCCATCTCGCTGAGCGGCTGACAGCCGGTGGGGGCGTCGATCTTTTTCTGAACATCGGCCTCAGGGTTCGCTATAACCGGATTTTCCGCCATCCGGAGAACCTTTACCAGATTCCGGTCGGGGACTTCTATGGGTAATCCTTCTTTGCCGTAGGAAAGAGTGATCTTCATTGGCCTGTCTCCTTTTTTCCTTCAAATATTAACTCACCCCATAATCCCCTCTCTTGCAAGCAAAAGAGGGGAAACCCCCTCTTTGCCTCATAACAAATGGCTTGAGAAAGGCCATAAGGGTTTCCCCCTCATTTATAAGAGAGGGGGTCAGGGGGTGAGTTTATAAGATAATTAATAACAATAAGATAGTATCATGAAAATGTGTTTGTGCATAATCCTAGAAAAAAATTCATGAATAGATCGGGTTAAATATACTTACAACTTATTTTTAAACAAATACTTATAACATCATTTGGAAGGCAGCCCCCTAAATCCCCCGAAGGGGGACTTTTACTGGGTAAGGATAAAACATGTTTTTTTTTTTAAAGCATCTATTTATGTGATGTCTTGCAGTCTTTTAGGTCCCCCTTCGGGGGATTTAGGGGGCTGTAGTTTAAACGTACATAGAAATATTATTCCACTTATATGCATAATTCGTGTTGGAATCCTTATATTATACACCGTTTCTAAAATAATGGATAAACGGACATAAAAAAAGAGCAAAACCTGATTTTACATTAGATAAAACCGTTTCTTAAGTAAAAAAACGGCTCTTTCTTCCCTCCGGAAAAGGAAAAAAAAGAGCCGCTGAAACTTACGAAAAGAGAGAACTTACACAAATCAGGCCTTTACGATCCGCCCGCTCCGCAGGCAGCGGGTACACAATTTCACCCGCTGGGTTCTGCCGCCGATCTTGGCGCGCACGGTGACCAGGTTCGGTCTGAACTCGCGAACCGATTTATTGTTCGCATGACTGACATTGTGTCCGAGCATGCGTTTTTTTCCACAAATTTCACATTGCCGCGACATACTCTATCATCCTCCCCAAATACATGACAACATATTTTATTACGTTTCTTTTCAAGATAGATGCCGAAACGGTTGCTAAAAGATGCGCTGCGCTTTCATCGTTCCCGCGAAGCGGCAACAAGTTTGGCATGACACGTGTCATCCTGAACTCGTTTCAGGATCTAATGTAAACTTGACATCCGATATTTGTTAAGACGCCATATTTTATACAAGAAAGCAAAATATAAAATAAATTTTGCCGCATGTAAAGAAGTTTTTTCCAAAGAATCCGTTAGCTTCTCCTTAAAAAATTGAATATATTAACACTCTTACATAAGCTTTGAGGTTATGCTGATGAAAAGAAAAATGTTCGGGCTTTCCGTTCTGTTATTCTGTGTGCTCTTTTTTTCCTGTGTGAATGAGGATTACCTTAAATTCCAGAATAAGGTCAAATCGCTTGAGGGGAAGAAAGAGGTTACCATCGTTATTTTCGGCGATACCATATCGAGCGCTGAAAATTCTGTCACCGGATCAACGTACGCCTCGTTTCTGAAACCAAAGCTGGAAAAACTCCTCAACACCCGAATCAGCATGATAAATTCCAGCAAGCCGGAAGAAACAGTAGAAAAAGCCACCCGCCGTATCCAGGAGGATATTCAGTCCTTTCGTCCGGATGTGGTATTTATTATGCTCGGCATGGTGGAGGCAAACCAGCCGGGATTATATGAACCGGTATACGAGAATATTGCCGCAAATTTTTTCCGGATTCTCCAAAGGGAAGAAGTGTTCGCGGTTGTGCTCTCCTCGACCGGTTACCGGGACTGGGTGACTGATAATGATGACCTTCTCGTTCGTATCGGGGAGTTCAACGATATTACCCTCTTTCAGGCCAGACTGGCGCATTTACCGATAATCGACCTGGCCGCTTACATGGAGAAGCTGAGAAGGACAAAACCGGATGAATACCGCTCGATGTTCCAGGATAATTTCCGCCTGAACGAGAAAGGCCAGATGTATGTGGCTGATTTCCTTTGCGATCAGGTTCGGCGCGCACTTGAAAGTAAATAATGGTTATCGATTAATCCTGTAGATCCTGAAACGAGTTCAGGATGACACATGTCATGCCGAACTTGTTTCGGCATCTGAATATTCATCATGTCATGCCGAACTTGTTTCGGCATCTGCTTACCTTATCAAATTGCATACTCAGATTAAACAATGTATGAGTAATTCATGAATTTAGCTTCACCGAAATCCCTGGGGAAACTGGCCTGGTTCACCGTTAAAGCCATCGGGGAAACCCTCTCCATCGAAGAAAACGGCTGCCGTGAGGATTTCTACCGTGAGGGGGGCCGCCAGGTGATTTTTGCCCTTTGGCATGGAAGGCTGTTTTTCCCCATGTTCTGCCGCCGTGAACTGGGTATTTACGTGCTCGTGTCGGAGCACCGTGACGGCCAGATCATCACTTCCTCGCTGGATGCGGCCGGATTCAGAACCATCCGGGGATCAACCACCCGGGGAGGTGCGCGGGCGCTCGTCCGTCTTATCGAGCTGGCCGGGCAGGGCGCCAGGATCGCATTCACTCCCGATGGCCCGCGCGGTCCACGCTGGCAGTTCCAGCCGGGCGCCGTGTATCTGGCTGCGAAAACCGGGCTGCCGGTGGTGCCGATAACCGGGAGCTCAAGCTGTGCCTTTTATTTCAAAAGCTGGGACTCCTTTCAGTTCCCCTTACCGTTTTCCCGCGGAGTGCTCAACATCGGGGAGCCGTATGAGGTGACCGGCGGACTGGATGCGGAAAACCTGGAATTTCACCGCGCCGAGCTGGAAAAGAGGCTGATTGCCCTCGCCTGCGAAGCCGACCGTATTGTGGGAGCGCCGGAAGGCCGATGAGTACTCTGTATACCCTGGTGATGACTTTCGCGCTGGCGGTGGTTTATCCCCTAAGCCTTCTTCTGGCGCTGTTTGGAAAGTCCTCGCTCCGTGCACGGCTTACTCCTCCTCAAAGCCTGTCCGGGGAAGGCGCACCGAGAGTCTGGATTCACGCTGCTTCCGTAGGCGAGGCCGGAATAGCCTTTTCCATGGCGGCGGAAATTCGAAAGAAGAAGCAGGGCAGTTTTATCTGCATATCCACCACGACCTCCACAGGACTTGACCGGATTCGGTATCTGCAGAAATCCAATGAAAGAATGGTGGACTGCTCTTTCCTGGCCCCGTTCGATCACCCCTTTATCGCCCGCCGGTTCATAGAGAAGATAAATCCTTCCACATTCATCCTGGTGGAAACTGAAATCTGGCCGGCGCTCATCGCAGCCATCCAGCGCCGGGGTGTTCCGGTAACCATCATAAACGGGAAACTGGGGCCGCGCTCATTCCGGCGCTACAACCTGTTCCGCTTCGCAATTCAAACGCTTTTGAGCAACATTTCCCTGGTTTGTGTACAGTCGCGGTCGTTTGCACGAAGATTTCACTGGCTGGGCGTTCCCCGCGAGAGAATCGAGGTCCTGGGAAACATAAAATTCGACAGCATGCCCGACTCCTCGCAGTTTGACTGCCCGTCGGTCAGGAGGAACCTGGGCCTGCCGGAAAAGGCCGAAGTATTTGTGGCCGGAAGCACGAGACCAGGGGAAGAAGAAATTCTCATCCGCTCTTTCAGAACGGTGCTCGAACACCATCCCGGCGCAGTCATGGTTCTTGTCCCGCGGCATCTGAACCGTGTATCCGATGTCGAAAAGATACTGAGCGGCGCGGGATTGTCTTATGCACGGAGGAGCGCGGGCGAGAAGCTTGACGAAGGAAACCGTCCGGTGCTCCTTCTCGATACCATGGGCGAGCTGCTTTCGGCGTTCGCCTGCGCCGATGCGGCGTTTGTGGGCGGCAGCCTCCGCGATTACGGCGGTCACAATCCCATGGAACCCGCAGCGCTGGGAATCCCTGTTCTGTTCGGGCCTTACATGGAACAGACCGGAGCGAAGGAGCTTCTTTCAGGCGGCGCGGCGATTCTCGTCCACGATGAGACGGAGCTGGCAGAAGCCCTGGATTCCATTCTGAGCGACAGTGAAATGAGCCGCCGTATGGCTGAAGCCGGCCCGAAGGTCATCAGGAAATTCAGAGGGATCCTTGCCCGCACCTATAAGGCCATGGAGAGCAGGGGGGTGTTGTGAGAAAGAGTATCGAAGACATCCTGTATAACCGTCGGCATGACCCGGCCACTCTCCCCCTGCGGGCGGCGTTGAGAATTGTTTCCCTGTTTTATGGAGCGGGAATACGGCTGCGGAACATGCTTTTTGATCGGAAATGGCTGAAAACGTATGGAATTCCCTGCCGGGTGATCAGTATCGGGAATATCACGGCCGGAGGAACAGGCAAGACCCCGGTGACCATCATGACCGCCCGTCTGCTCGTCTCGGCGGGGTACCTGGTAGCGGTGGTCTCACGGGGGTATGGCAGAAAAAGCCAGGGTATACACTTCGTTTCCGATGCATCCGGCGCCCTGGCTTCTCCGGCTGAAGCGGGGGATGAGCCGCACCTGATCGCGTCCTCGCTACCCGGCGTTCCGGTGGTGGTTGGCAAAGACCGGTCTGCGGCGGCCATAACTGCTTTCCTCCGGTTCGAGCCGGACATCATCCTTTTGGATGACGCCTTCCAGCACCGCCGGCTCCGCCGTGATGCGGACATTGTCACCCTCGACGCGGAAAATCCTTTCGGCAGCGGACGCCTTCTCCCACGGGGAATCCTGCGGGAATCTCCAAAGGCGCTCTCACGGGCGCAGGCGGTGATAGTCACCCGGTGCAGCGACGACCTTCAGTACGCAGATACAGAGCGAATGGTGCGCGCATATAATCCGGGCATCGCCGTTTTCCGGAGCAGGCATGTATCCCGCTCCCTCCGGAAGCCCTGGAGCAGGGAAAAACTGGAATTATCCATCATAGCCGGTCAGAAGGCTGCCGCGCTCTCCAATATTGGTAATCCGGCTTCTTTTCACCGGACACTTGAATCACTTGGCGCGGGAATTGTGCTGAAGCGTTCAATGAGTGATCATCATCGGTATCAATCCGGTACTGTGGAGAGAATCCGGGAGGAGGCTCTGCGCTCCGGCGCAGATTTTCTTGTCATGACCGCCAAGGACGAGCGGAACCTTCCAGAAGACTACCGGCCTTCCGGTCGGATACCCGAGTATGTGCTCGACATCGAGGCGGTTCTGGAAGGTGATGAGGAAAAGTATTTAGGGGTGGTCTTGATGCGCCGGTAATAGAAGTTATGACTCTGGTGATTAAGCATATGAACGCATTATTAATAATAGATGCCGAAACAAGTTCGGCATGACGAATTCCAACAGCTTTGTTTACCGGAACGATAATGATTTGATTTCCTATTCCTTGCCCCCTCTCCTGCTTGCGGGAGAGGGGGTAGGGGGTGAGGGCACCATGGAACTGGAAGAATATAAAAAACTCTCCGAAAAAGAGCTTGTCGCCCGTATACATAAAGCAAAGAAAGAGAAAAACGCCCTGATTCTCGCCCATAATTACCAGCGGCTCGAAGTACAGCATATCGCCGACTACCTGGGAGATTCGCTGGGGCTTTCACGGATCGCCGCACAAACCGATGCCGATCTTGTGGTCTTCTGCGGGGTGGATTTCATGGCGGAGAGCGCCAAGATTCTTTCCCCGGAAAAGAAGGTTCTCCTGCCGGAGATCAGCGCCACCTGCCCCATGGCGCGCATGGTGTCTCCGGAAGCCCTTGAGGAAGCCAAAAAAGCCCATCCGGACGCCGTGGTGGTGGCCTATGTGAACACCACCGCACGGGTCAAGGTGCTGACCGATATCTGCTGCACTTCCGCAAACGCTGTGGAGGTAGTGAAATCGGTGGGAGACCGGGAGATTCTCTTCGTCCCGGACCGGAATCTGGCCGATTATGCAGAGCGCGCCACCGGAGCGCGAATAACACCCTGGGACGGTTACTGCTATGTCCATAACTTCTTCACCGTGGATGATGTCCTGCGCGCCCGTCTCAAACACCCGGATGCAGTCCTCCTCGTCCATCCTGAAGCGCCGCCCGAAGTAGTAAAACTGGCCGACCGGGTACTTTCCACCACCGGAATGGCCGATTTTACGGCTGCGCTCAAGTCCGACGAGGAAAAGCGCCGGGGGGTGATCATCGGCACCGAGACCGGCCTCGTGCTGCAGCTCCGTGAGAACTATCCGGACACCGGCATCTGGGCGCTCAACGATTTCGCGGTGTGCGGCACCATGAAAATGACTACCCTGCCCAAGGTCTGCTGGTCGATCGAAACGGGGAACTACGAAATAATACTGCCGGAAGACATCATCGAAAAAGCCCGCAGGCCGCTGGAGAGGATGCTTGAGATAAAGAAAAGATAGTTTCACGCAGAGACGCAGAGAAAGTCTGAACCATGATTTTCATGATTCAAAGATTGGCCCGATTTTCATAATTAATTCATTATGACCATCTTTGAGTCTATATCTTTTCATCATCTTTTATCATGCGAATCACACGAATCAGTGGTTCAGACGGTCTTTTTTCCTTTTCAATACGCCCTTATGAAATTCACCGTCCAGCGGGCTTTATGTTCCTCGGGGCCGACTGGTACAGCGCAGTTCACCCGGAATCCAGCTTTGATGTCGCCATCACCGACCGAAGTGAAAAAGTCGCTGCCGAGCGCTATTCCAATCCCCAGATCGCGCCGTAACCCACCGGCGGTCGCCGCTTCGTTATGTTTCCACACGCCGCCTATATCGCCGAAAAAGATCAGGGAAATGCCCTGGCCGTAGAAATAGTCGATATTGGCCATGACCATCCTGTCCCCTCCGCCCTGGTAGGTGAAACCGGTATTGCCGGAAGGCGGGGCAGGCACTGAGCCTGGATCAAACCCCCGAAGGGTGTTTACGCCGCCGAGGCGGAACGCTCTCTGATCCGGCAGACTGCTTTTCGAGTATCCTCCGGCCAGCCGGAATTTGACCAGGCTCCCGTACCAGTACAGCATCTGCCAGGCAGCGGAACCGAAAAACCGGGTGTATCCCGGAAGGTCCCCGGCACGGCTTTTGTACGTGTTCTCCATTTCTGTCACTATCCGGTAGTTGGAGACTGTATCTTCGTTATGAAAATCGAGGATAAACCGTGAGCCGGAGATTCCGCCGACAGAACCTGCGCCCAGGGGAGGATTCTCCTCCTTTATGCGGCCCTGTTTGAAAAGAGACCAGTTGGCGGCTTTATCGACCGAGCTGTAATTGTCCTCGAAGTATTCGAACCTGCCGCGGAAATGGTCTCCCATCGACTGGGAGATGTATCCCCTGCCCCCTTCCACATGGTAATAATTCACCAGCTCATGGCCCAAAAGAAAAGCGTTCAGATACGCTTCTAGAGGCGGCACCGCCCAATCCATGTTCGATGCGAAATCGTACCGGTAGCCGCCGCCGATACGGAGCTTGTTGGCAGTGAAGAACTGTTTGAATCCGCCGGCCTCCCAGGTCCAGTCTTTATTACCCCAATGGTACTGGGCTTTGCCGTAGACCTCCGAGAGAGGAGCCACCGTGCTATTTATCTTCATCACAGGTCCAAGACCGAAGCCTCCCACCCGTGTATAAGAAGTGAAAAGGTCAAATTTTTTCGTGAAAGGCTCGATTTCATATATATGAATCCGCAGGTTCCCCTGAGCATCGATAACAAAACTGGTATATTCAACAATTTTGTCATCTTCCAGCGCTTTTACCGCTTGAGCCACCTCTTCCCTGGTATGCACTTCTCCTTCCTTGATAGTCAATTTATTCAGGATATAGGATGAAGAGCGCAGATGAGCCCCGTAAATGTGAACCGATCGGATCACTCCCTTTTCGAATTCCTGAGCGGAAGGAGTTTTCTCAGCAGGAGACTGGGGGACAGTTTTCCCCTCCGCCAGGTCATAGGCAACAGCCTCGTACTGTTTCAAATTATCTTTCACCCGGATGTCTCCGAAATCAGAATGCAGCGCAATACTAGGACCGCCGCCATTCAAAATTCTCTGGTTCCCTGTCCCGGAGGTCATTCGCCCGCTGGTGTTGAAACGGATGCCGCTGAAGCCCTTTTGAACAGAGAAAACAGCGCCGGTATTCCTGGGCAGCCCGATCTCGGTTCCGCCGAAAGAGGATGTCACCCTGGAATCGTTCGAAAGCCTTGAAAGCATGAGGACAATATGACTGAAGCTGGAATTAATATCGAAAGCGCCGTTGATCTCATCGCCGTTAAGAGAGCTGAAATCGGCATTCACCTGGAGTTCCCCTGTGTGTCGTGTAACCGTGGAAGTGGTGAAATCGGTGGACAGAGAGAGGCTCCCTGCCGTGGAAATAGTCTGAAAAGTGGAAAAATCGGTGTGCGCATCAATATTTATCTGAGACGGACCGGAAATTTCGATGACCGCGTGCCATTTCCCGTCACGGTTGAACCAGTGGTCGAGTATGCCGGTGTTTCCCTGACGGGGGGCTGTCAGCTTGATATCGAGATTGCCGCCCACGGCCTTGGTATCCAGGCTGATCTCGGAAAAGAGATTTTCGGCGTCGTTTTCATTTGATTCATTCACACGGCGTTCAAACCTGATCTTAAAATTCTCCCCCGATTCCGATCCCCGGTAAACGAGATCGGTGAACTGAATATTCATAAACCGGATTTGTTTTATACCTTCCGAGCTGATCGTTTTTTCTTCCGCCCGGGTGAAAGTTCTGGCGCTTGCTGCGCCGGCAAAGAGAAATGCTGTGATCAAGATTGTCAACGGCAACCAAATCCTCTTTAACATTCAAAGCCTCCGCTGTTATATACCATATTCCGAGAATGCAGTTATACATGACGACATAAATAATTGTGCATGTTTTGAATGGTTAGATGCCGAAACAAGTTCGGCATGACACGTGTCATCCTGAACTCGTTTCAGGATCTATTTTGAAAAGAAAAGCAATAAAATATATCGTCATATATAAATAATGACAGCTTATTGAGCTTGATATTGCTGCGCACCCATGCGGCTTAGTATAACACTTCCAAGCGAAACAGTCACCAGGAGAATCCATACAAGAAGCCCGACACCGGGAACAAGCCGCAAAAGACTTATTGCCAGGACGCCGATTATGGTATTCATCATATCCGACCGGGATGACGCTTTCGGGAATAGCCTCCCTGCCCAGAGCGCAACCCCAACCGAACCGTAGAGATAGATGAGGAACAGGCAGGCGGCCGCCAGAGGAATAAACGGTATGCCGAGGATGGTAACGAGCATGAAGAGGAAAAAGAACGGCATAACCACCATGATGAGCAGTCCCATGAGGAAGGACATTCCGAATTTACCGCCGGTGAAACGTGCCAGACGGTTTACCTGTTCAGGAAAAAACAGTACAGCCAGAATGGCTACCGCGAGCAACAGGAGCAAACGCATCATGAAAAAGAAAACCAGTAAAAATGCTCCGAGTATCCCTCCCACCCCTATCAGGGGGCCAAAAACAATGACCTTAAGGAAAGAATTCCAGGCGTCGGACATGGGATTTTGATATTTCCAGTGTTCGCGCCAGCTTCGGGAAAATCCACTCCATTTCTCTTGGATTTTCACTACCTGGCCGCTGATGATCCCGGAAGGCGACACATCAACAGTGCCCCCGAGGGAAACTGCGTCACGTCCGATGGAACCGTTGTCATTCACCCGGATACTGCCGCCGATGGAGACAGCATCACCCAGAATCTTCCCCCCGTTTTCCACAACCACATCGCTGCCGAATGAAACAGCCGCGTCGGTCACAGTGCCATAAACCTGCACGTCATCTCCGAAACTAACCGCGCTTTCCACCGTTGTTCCGGCTTTGACCACAACGCCTTTCCCCACCATGACGTTTTCTGCTCCGATCACTACGGGGAAGAGTAACAGCAGGCAGAATACGGAACCGGATAATCCCTGAGCCAGTTTCATTTGACGCCTCCGCTTTTTTAAATATAATTTTTACGTCATATTTAATTAGACGAAAAAGCAGAGCCGGGGAGTTTCAAAAATTTCTTCCATGTTGAACCCGCCACCACGCTATCCACCCCACAGGTGCTTCGCACCAGTGGGGACCCCGGAGTCAAGGGATTTTAGTCTCTGTGAGCGTTAAAACTACAGCCCCCTAAATCCCCCAAAGGGGGACTTAAAAAACTGCAAAACAAGGCATAATCGGTTTATTAAAAAAGTTACATTTTTGCATTTTCATCTTTACCACGAAAAGTCCCCCCTCGGGGGATTTAGGGGGTTGCTTTCCAGAATTAATAATAAGTATTTGTTTAAAAAAGAGTTAAGAAAATGTTACAGTAAGTTTTTGAATAATTCGGGTTGAATGTTTTTTTTAATCTGCCTGAAAGTTTCTCCTTACATCCTGCGTCCAATATATCAGAAATAGAGCAAACAGAAAAATTTACCCATAAAACAAGGAGAAGAAACCATGTTGCATGCAATTGGAAACGAACTCATCCCGATATTGTCAATTATCCTTGCATTCGGCGTTCCGGCAACGATTATCATACTTGTGGCCCGGATGCGGCACCAGCAGAAGCTTGAGCTTATACGCCGGGGGATGAATCCTAATATTCTGGAGCTTAACTATCCCGGGAAGAGAGCGCTTTTCTGGGGGATATTGCTCACAGCGCTGGGTATCGCCGGATGCGTCGGAGCGGTTGTGCTGGAGGCGCCCCCTCTGGGGAATACAAGCCTCCTGGTTCTGGCCGCCGGTATCGCTGTGCTCATATACTGGAAACTGACCGCCCGTGAGCGTGAGCGGGAAAAAAAGCTCTACGAAAAATTCTTCACCCCGACGAGTGGTATGAAGCAGACGCAGGCGGAATAATGATTTTTCAAGACTTTTCGTAACAACTACATTTACATTTACATAAAGAAAGGCGTCGAAAACCGGCGCCTTTTTTCATTTCATCATTGCTTTTTCCTTGACTTTTTTTCTTTGGGCGGAAGCGACCGGGCATACTGCCAGGAGCGCTCCAGCCAGTCGTGCAGCGCCTCACGGTCGGCAACCACCGGTTCGGGGAGCGCCATGTACTCTACATGGTACCCTGGTTCCATTTCCACAATACTTCCTCCGGCGCGGAGATCATGGGGCAGGAGGAAGCCGGAGGCGCGTTGAAAGCATAGTAGCGGAGCGGCTCTGCGCCGATTACCCTAAGGGCGTGCGGTGTCCCGATGGGGGCGATGAGCACATCTCCTGTGGAAACTTCGGTTATGGTGTCCCCGGCCATGGCGACAGCCCTTCCGGTGAGGAATATATATACTTCCACCCGATTGTGGATATGCGGTTTCACCTCTCCGCCGGGGGGCAGTTCTATATAGCTCACACTGGCTTCCGGAATGCTGTCGGTTTTTCCATCCGGGCCAGCGGACAGGGACACCGAGCCTTTTTGGAGGTTCTTGGTGAATTCACCGATTTTTCTGATGGGCATGGGTGCAAACCTTTCTTTATAAAGTAGTTACATGATTATTTTATAATCTTGTCAATCCTGTTAATCCTGTCAAATTTTCTTCTTTTTATTTCAATCCGTGTCCGTGTAATCTGCGGCCTACAGTTTTTCCCTGATCATCAGCGGCTCGATCTCTTCATGCAGGGCTGGGCGCACCGTCAACTCCTGTATGGTTTCACCGCGCCGCACAGTCACAGCCACCTGTTCCTGATCATTCCCCTTGCCGTAGCGGGCGGCGATAGCGGCAATTCGTAAAAAATCCCCTTCTACCATGTCGTCGGGGGCAAACACCGAGGCGCCGGGAAAATCACGGGCCTCGAATATCCAGCTTTCGCTCACGAAAAGCTCTGCGAGGTAGTTGTTCTCGCGTTCGTTTCGGCCAACGATCACCTTGATCCCGCCCGGAAGCCGGAGGTGACGGCCCGCCTTGAGGGAATTCATATCGCGCATGGTCAGCCTGCCGCTGTCGAGGTGGGCATAGAGGTCCAGCGCCCTTGCCCCGAACCCGGGATCGGTGAGTAGGCATCCTCCGCCGGACTGGGGATACTTCTCGATGCCGAGAGCGGCTGCCAGTGCTTTTTGCGGCTTCCTCGAACGGCCGTGAAAGCTGTGAAGATTCTCACGGTTCACACTCCCATCTTTTTCCGGGATGGTGGGTTCCAGGAGCCGGGCGGAAAGGGGTCGCAGGAGCCTGCCCTCAAGCCCGCTCTTTTTCATCACCAGCTCCATCGCCGGTTTGTTCTGAGACATGGGGCGCTGTCCGAGGACTTCGCCGGTGAACACGAGGATGGCGCCCTCTTTTTCCATGATTTCCCGCGCCCTTGCGAGCAGAAACGCGCGGCAGTCTATGCACGGGTTGGCCGCGCTCCCGTAACCGTAGCGCGGATTGGCCAGCATGTCCAGGTATTCGTTCCCGCTGACATCCACCGGCCTCAGGGTCACGCCGACCGTCTGCGCCGCCTCAACCACCTCGGGAGCAGGTTCCCATTTCCAGAAAGGGCCGTTTTCCACCTCACGGGAAAGAAGGCCGCTGAAACCGGTGTAGAAATGCAGGGCGATGACCTCGAAACCTTCTAGAGCCATAATTTTCGCGGCGAGGATGGAGTCCAGGCCGCCGGAAAACATGCCAATTACCTTCTTTTGGTCACTCTTTTTATTGTTCAAATTTTACTCCGGTCAGGGTCTCAATGGCTTTTTTTAGATCGTCGAGATTGATGAGAGTGTTCTTACAGGGGCCTTCGGGGCGTTTGTTGCAGATACCCATGGCAGGAATCGTGGAAGCCACATCGCTGATACCGCTGATGAGATCGCGCTCGCAGGCCACACCGATAACCGCCGAGGGCCTCTCCTGACGGATTACCTGGCGGGCCTCGCCGCCGCCGGTAGCGATGAATACGCCAACCCCGGCGCGGTTCCCCAGTTCCTGTACTTCTTTCCGCATCTCAGCTTTGAGACATCGCGGGATGAGGATGATGGTTTTGCCAGCGCCCGGCTTATGGCTGGCTTTGACCAGAGCGTTGGAGAATATGACAAAGGAATTGCCGAGCCTGTCGCGGGAGATTCCCAGGCGGCGGGCGATGGTGAGCGCAAGCGGAAGTATGCGCGAGGCCGCCACCTGCCCGAGGCGGCTGTGGAAAAAGAGATTCCTGCCGGTGAACGCACTTACGATCACCATCGTTCCCAGCCCGGCAATCACGAGAATTAAGAGCACAGTAATCGTCTGCGCCGCAAACACGAATACCGGATTAATCAGATGAAGACGCGGCTCTATCATATAGAGCACGAGACCGAGACAGGCGAGAATTAAGAGAAGCGCCAGACTGCCATACAGAATAAAGAGGCTGGCAGTCTCCTCATAGGAGATGCTCTCATCAAGGTCGCCGGTCCAATCTTCCCATTCATCACCGAGCTTGCGGTCCGGTTTAGACGAATCCTGTGTTTTCTGCTCCATGGTGTCCTCCGTCCTATTCCGGAAAAATTGAACTTTTCTTTTTTGCCAGCTCGGCGTCCGACCTGCGGAGATACACCGGTTTCAGTTCGGCAGGGCTGGCGCCTCCCCCGGCTTTGAATACGAGGAGTCCCAGATTTGCGACAACAGCCGCAGATGGTTTCGCCGATTCAGGGGCGATGAATGTCAACTGTGGTCCTCCGGCTTTTTCCAAAATAGAACGGAATTTCTCGGCGCCCGGACCGGTTATGGTTATCGGCTCCTGCTTACCCGCGAGCAGTGCGGCAAGTTCGGTTAACGGTATGGCCGACGGCTCAATGATTGTTTGGGGAAACCCCTCACCGGTACGGTAGAGGGCGGCGTACGCCTCGGACCGTTTGGCATCGATAAGCGGACAGACCAGCGCGCCAGGTATTCTGACATTCCAGGCCAGGGCGGTAAGCGTGTGGATGCCGCAGGTTTCCACCCCCAGCCCGAACGCCAGTCCCATGGCGGTGGCTATGCCGATCCGGAGGCCGGTGAAACTTCCCGGCCCGATGGAGACGGCGACGCCGTCTATTTCCGGCAGCCCGATACCGGCTTCCTCGGCCAGTTCGGCGATGAATTTAGCCAGGAGCTCGCAGTGCGAGGACTGCGAATCCTCATGCCGCTCGAAAACGGCGGAGTCTTCGAGAAGCAGGGCGGCGCTGAGCCGTTCGGTAGCGGTTTCGATTCCCAGGATGATCATGTCATTACGAACTTGTTTCAGCATCAATAGATGACGACATAAATAATTGCGCATGTTTTTTAAGTGTTTAGATCCTGAAACGAGTTCAGGATGACACGTGTCATGCCGAACTTGTTGCCGCATCTAATATTTTGACAGGATTGACAAGATTTAACAAGATTTTTTTTCTGTTTTTATTCTGTCTTTTGTCTTCTGTCTACCTGTTTCTTTCTTTTATTGATTAAAGCCTTTTTCCCTAATATATTTCTTACGGAGGCGACAATGAAATATATTTTCGGGCCGGTTCCTTCCCGTCGGCTGGGTATCTCGCTCGGGATCGATATCATCCCTTTCAAAACCTGCACCCTCTCCTGCATCTACTGCCAGATAGGGAATACTCCCCAAACTACCCTGGAGCGAAAGGAATACACTCCGGTATCCGGAGTCCTCGCTGAAATCAGCGGCTTTCTCGCTCATCACCCGCGGCCAGACTGGATCACCTTCTCCGGCTCAGGGGAACCGACCCTTCATTCCGGACTCGGCAGGCTTATCCGGGGAGTAAAAGCAATAACAAATATCCCAACCTGTGTCATCACAAACGGGACGCTTTTCTTCGACCCCGCAGTGCGCCGTGATGTTCTCGAAGCCGATGCGGTCATGCCTTCCCTTGACAGCGCCCGTGAGGAAACCTTCCGCGTCATCTGCCAGAATCATCCCGGTCTCCATGTTTCCGAGATCATCCGCGGGCTCGCCGATTTCCGCCGTGAATACCACGGCAAAATCTGGCTGGAAATCATGCTGGTCGATGGAATGAACGATACTCCGGAAGATCTCTCCGCGCTTCGCGATGCAGTGCAATTAATTCAGCCCGATGCAATTCACCTTAATACCGTTGTGCGGCCGCCCGCCGACAGGGCTGCGAAATCGCTTTCCCCGGAGCGGATGGAAGAGATACGGAAATTCTTCGGAGAAAAGGCGGAGGTCATCGCGTCGTTCACAAAGGAAAAGAGCGCGGAGACGGGAAAAACGCAGGAAGATATTCTGGAGTATATCAAGCGGCGCCCGGGAAGCGCGGAGGATTTGAGCGCGGCGCTGGGAATAGAGAAGGAAGAAGTGGAAAAGATGCTGGAAGAATTGAAGGCGCGTGGGGAAGTGAGAGAAGTTGAGCATTGGGGGAAGAAGTGGTGGGAGTGGACGGGGGAAAGGAAATGATACTTGAAAATGTTGGGAATAGCGCTATGGTATGTGATATATGCGGAAAAGAAGGCGCACGAATTCGCCGTATGTCCCGCAGTTACGGTAAAGGAGCGAACCTTCTGGTAATCGAGAATGTGCCGATTATCAGTTGCCCTCACTGCGGCGAAAGTTATCTCGCTGCGGAAACCCTTCTTGAGATCGAGCGCATCAAACTTCACAGAAAGAGTTTCGCGGAGACTCGCTGCATATCGGTCGCAGAATTTGTTTAGAATAGGCTTGGAGGAAATCCAAGCGTCTTTTGCGGAAACTTTTGTGCTTGACTTTTTCGAAATAAAAAGTATATATTAACATTCGCGTCTGGGATGAGTCGTCAAACGTCTCTTCTTAGGGCTTATAGCCCTAAACCCAGTCGCTTTTTTTGTTACCTATCTGAAAGTAAAACCATGTACTTATGCTACATTGATGAGTCGGGAACTCCTGATATACCGGGTAATACATCTCACTATATTCTCGCTGGAGTGTCTATTCCCGTTCAATATTGGAAAGATTGTGATAATGATATCGAAAATATCAAATCAAAATATGGATGTTGTTGTAGGTGTTCGGCATTTCACGAATTCATCGTGCTCTTGCAAGATATGTAATGCACATAGAAGGGCATAGAACAAGCATTTACCTGTGGCTGTCACCGCCTGGCAACAACATACAATCCATAAAATTTTGACTTTTATCCTTTGTTCTATTTTGTATTATCATAAATTAACTATTTACCAATATTTTCCGCTTTTTTCATTTTCCCTTGTCTTTCCCCCTCCCCCTTTGTAATTTCATGTTTATATAGTGAACTCAAGAATGAGCAGCACTATACAAAATATACCATATCGATTGTTCCGCCGAAGTATCTGTATGACAGCTTGAATAAACACGAACAGAATACATTTAACGCTTGCATTCATTGTTTTTTTTATGTTGATTATCAAACTTTCTCCGAGAAGGAGACAGGATGAAGGAAAAAATCACGATGTAATTTTCCATATTCCTGATTTTATTACACTTACAGCCGATGGTCTGTATTCTGTCGAATAGGATACAGTGCGCTGTCGCTCCATTCCAGGGGGTTCAAAACAAAAAAGTAACTGAGAAGTTGCTCTTTCCATAGTGTGAGGAGATCATCGATGCAGAGTTACGTTCCGCGAGAGGTTTTCTTAACCCGAGGGGTTGGTGTTCATAAGTTTCGGTTGAGCTCTTTTGAGGATGCGCTCAGGAACGCCGGAGTTGCCAACCAGAACCTCGTATCGGTGTCCTCGATCCTGCCGCCCGGCTGCAAGATTATTTCCAGGGATGAAGGTCTCGCCAAACTGGCGCCGGGCGCCATCCGATATACCGTCATTTCACGGATTGATACCACCGAACATGGGAGAAGGATCGCCGCATCCATCGGCATCGCACAGCCCAAGGAAAAATCGAACTGGGGATACCTGAGCGAAGTGCACGAATTCGGTTTCACCCACCGTAAAGCAGCCGACATGGCGGAGGATCTGGCGGCCTCCATGCTGGGCACCACTCTCGGCATCGAGATCGATCCTGACAAGGCGTGGATAGAGCGAGAGCAGCTCTACAAGGCCACAGGTCTTATCATCCATACGAGCAATATCACCCAGACAGCCAGCGGGAATACAGGCTTGTGGACAACCGCAGTGGCCCTTGCGGTGTTCATCACCTGAACGGAGCGATCATGCCTTCTGCCGGAATCTTTTTCAAGCCGCAGGTCCCACTCAGGGAGGCGGATGTCGCCATTATCGGGCTCCCCTGGGATGGAACTGCGTCCAATCGTCCCGGAGCGCGGTTCGGGCCGGAAGCCATCCGTTCCGCCACTCTCGGGATAGAGGATTATTCCCCCTATCTCGACGGTGACATTTCCCGGCTGAAAATCCATGACGCCGGCGACCTCGAGCTTCCTCTCGGCGATACTGCTGCCGCTCTGGATAAAATTTATAAAGAATATGTACATCTCTCCGGGCAAAAGATGGTGGCTCTTGGCGGCGAACACCTGGTGAGCTGGCCGCTCGTGCAGGTGATGCATAAGCAGTACGGCGATGATCTTTTTGTCATTCAATTTGATGCACATGCCGATCTACGGGAGCAGTACCTTTGGGTAAAGCTCAGCCACGCCACAGTCATGAACCTGATAACCGGTCTTTTGGGCAGGGAGAACACAGCGGCGGTCGGAATACGGTCCGGCGCTTCCGAGGAGTGGAATATCCTCAGCCGCCATCCCCACTATTTCGGGGGAGTTTCCGGAAAGCCGCTCGATACCTTTCCGGCTTTCGCCGCCGGTTCGCTCAAGGGCAGAAAAGTCTATCTGTCCCTTGACCTGGATATTTTCGATCCCGGGATCATGCCGGGAACAGGTGCGCCCGAGCCGGGAGGCATTTCCTTTTCTGAGTTTATCCCCCTCCTTAAGTCGCTTGAAAACGTTGAAATTGTGGGGGCGGACATCGTGGAGCTTGCCCCGGTGTACGATCATTCGGGGATTTCACAGGCCCTGGCGGGGACTGTCCTCCGTGAGATACTCCTTCTCATGGTGAAACCGTGAAAAAACATCTGGACTGTTTCAAGCGAATCGCGCCCGAACCGGTCACCGGTGGAGAAATCCGCCAGTTGATCGAAGGCGCATTCCTTGCGTATAACAGCGCCCGGCTACGGGAAGCCTGCCTTATATTTCAGAGCAAGTTTGCAGTCCCGGGTGTGACTGTCGCATTGTCTGCCGCAGGGGCGCTCACCCCGGCGGGTCTGGGCGGATCCTGCCTGGTTCCTCTCATGAAAGCGGGCCTGATCGACTGGATGGTGCTGACCGGCGCAAATCTCTATCACGATCTTCACTTCGCCCTCGAACAGCCCCTGCACATGGGCAATCCCCTGCTCGATGACCGTGAGCTGCGGTCGGCCGGGGTTGTGAGGATTTACGATATCCTTTTCAAAAGCGACATCTTGTTCGAGGCCGACTCCTATGTCCGTGATTTCTGCGAATCCCTCGGCGACCGGGGGAGGATAGGATCAGCCGAATTCCACCACCTTCTCGGGAAAAAACTTCTCCGGGAAAAACCCGAAAACGCCAGCCGGTCGCTCCTTGCGACCGCAGCCGAACTCGGCATTCCGCTCTTTACCTCCTCTCCCGGAGATTCCACCCTCGGCATGAATATGGCCGCGCTCGCCCTTGACGGCGTCAATCTCGATTTTGATGTCGTTCTCGATGTCAACCAGACCGCCGCCATAGTCCATTCGGCGAAAAAGGCTGGCGGACTATCAGGCGTTCTCCTGCTCGGCGGAGGGTCGCCCAAGAATTTCATCATGCAGACCGAACCCTATATCCGGGAAATCCTCATGCTCCCGGACACCGGGCATGATTATTTCATCCAGTTCACCGACGCCCGCCCGGACACCGGCGGACTCTCCGGTGCAACCCCTTCCGAAGCGGTCTCCTGGGGCAAGATCAACCCGGACATGCTCCCCGATACCGTCGTCTGCTACGGCGACACCACGGTTTACCTCCCCCTGCTCACTGCATACATGATGGAATCCGGCATCGCGCGCCCCCAGAAACGACTCTATGACCGCCTCAATGCCATGCTCGCGGAATTACGGGCGGATTGGCGGGAACACAGGAAGGAGTGAGAGTTTGTTTTCCTTTCGAAAAAGGACGAGTTTTTTGGAATCCTTATTCCTTTCTTTCCCTTGCCTCTGTGCGGTTACGATAAAACCGTTAACCTCGACTTTTGTAAAAGCTAATATTTTTCTTGCTTTTAATACGCCGAAAATATTTATTTACAATATGGGTATAGTATTATAGTTAGCTTAACTTTGAATAACACTTGCTAAGCTGTTACAGTCTAAAATTGGAGGTTTATATGATATGTAAAGTCCCATTAGTTCTTGCACCGCAACCTGAGGGTGGGTATACCGTTACCTCGCCTCTTCTGCCTGAATTGGTGACTGAAGGGGACACCATTGAAGAGGCTCTGGAAAACGTTCGAGATGCTCTTGAAGCTACTATTGAAGCGTATCATGATCTTGGACGAGTTTTGCCCAAGAATGTTCAGATTTCCGATACAACAAGCCCTGTCTGGCTTGAAGCTATAGTTGCGATCCCATGACTTATCGCGAGATTAACCGAAAACTTATTACCATCGGATGCCAGGAACTGCCTCGAAGGGGCAGGGGTTCTCACCGGAAATGGTTCAACCCCAAGAGTCAGCGTGTTTCAATTCTATCCGATTGGGTAGCAGGGATCTTAAGATAGGGACTGTCAAGGCTGCTGTAAAACAATTGGGAATTGAATGGGATGATTTTTCCGAAGTATGAATGTACAAATAATATATTGGTAGACGATACGACCACAGCCGAACTCGGCATCCGCCTCGACGCCATGCTCGCGGAATTGGGGGTGGATTACAGGGAGAAAAAAAAGGAAATTGTATGAAGAAGGTTGACCCAGTTGCAAACGATCTACGTCCTGAGTACCACCGAGAGGACTTTGGTGTGATGGTTCGCGGTAAATATTCATCGCGGATGAAAGAATCCTCCAATGTAATAGTACTCGATCCGGACATTGCTGAGGCTTTTCCAAACGCAAAGACTGTCAATCAGGCTTTGCGTGGTCTGATAGAACTCGCTAAAGGCAGTGTGCATGCAGCTTCACAATGAGTTTGGTGACCCATACTTTTTTTCACGTTCTCCCATTCTATCATAACGCCAGTAACGCCCATGCGTCTTTGGCGATATGCCTCCGTTTTTTTTACGGCCGGTTTCTCGTTCTCGGCCCGTAGACCTCGTCCGGGGCGCCGACCTCGAGTGCGCCGAGATCGGGAGCTTTCCCGGTGAAGTCGTCGTTGATGTTGGGAAGTATGCACCCGGCGTCAACCGCCTTCGCGTCCGGCTTGAGGCGGAAATCGAAATCCTTCGGATCGTAGATCGTGTTTGGTTTTTCAAAATCGGCTTTCGTCACATTCCGGAAGATATCGTAATCGACCAGGATGCCGTGTTCTTCACGGCCGGTCGCCTTGAAGAATTCTTCGGGGGTTTTGAACGAACCGGTGAGCGGATTTTTCAGCTCGTAGTCGATGGTTTTTCCCTCGCCGGGCGAGCGCCATACGAACTGGACCTCCACATCTTTGGTGGGGCGGTAGCCGTCGTAATCGAACGTCGTTGAGCTTGTATAGGTTGTCACCCGGAGAATGGGGCGTTTGGGAGCGTCCTCGCCGAGGAAGAGATTATTCCGGAGCGTGACATTCTGGAAGGGGCTGCTCGTCGTCCATTCCGAGCAAAGCGTGTTGTGGAAGGTCAATATGCCGACCGGGTAGATGTTGTATTTGAATGCGCCGCCGGTAGGCACATGGTATGCGATATTACGGATGAAATACGCCGGGCCGCCGTAGATGGGCTGCGCGGAGTAGGCGTGAGTACCCGCGTTGAACCCGCGGTTTTTGAAGACCCGGATGTTATGCGCCGCGCAGTCGGCCTCCACGAAATCGTCGGACATCATATAAAAGTCATTGTTGTAAAAGTCGATGGAACATACTTTCCAATCCTCGTTTTCCGGCGGGCCCTGTTCGGTGATATCTAGGGCATCGTGGAAATAGGCGAGGTAATTGTGGCAAACCACATGCCCCTGGCCATTGATATCGATGCCGATGAAAGAAACAAGCGGTGCGCCTAGCCTCTGTTCCGCCCATGTCTCTTTCCAGCCGGGAAGGCTGATCTTTTTCCCCAGGATAACATTGTCGGCAATATAGAAATTCTTTGAACCGCCGTACTGGGCGTTGATCCCGCATCCCACATTTTCCATGCGGCAGTTGCGCACCACCAGCCCCTGGCAGCCATGGGCAAACCGTAGCCCCGCCATGATAGCCACATCGCAGTTTTTGATGGTGATGTTCTCGATAAAGGTGTAATCGGCGTATGTGACATCGAACATCCGGTATACACCGTCTGCGTCGAATATCGCCTCGCCGTCGCCAGCGCCGCGAATGACAATGGGCTTATCCGGAGTACCGCTCTTGGTCAGAACATAGGCGCCGTGGAAATGCATCCAGAGCGGCTCGTAATATTTCTTCCGATCGGATTTGTATAATCCGGCATGGACGAGGATGATGTCTCCGGGGCGGGCGGCGAATTCTCCTCCGGTGCCCCAGAGGCTTTTCCCCGGTCCGTAATAGGCATCCATTACGCCTACATAGGAGGGCTCCTGCTTCGGGCCTTTGTAATCGGGCGGGTAGACATGGCGCACCCGGCCTCCCTCGAACGCTTTCGGCTCCGGGCGGGTGGTCACGGTGACCAATTGTGTAGCTTGACCTTTCACTCCGTCAGGGTCTTTCATGACAAACCGGCACTCGTACGTCCCGCCCGGCTCAAGGTTGAAGATGCTCCCCGCGAACCTGTTCGGAGCGGTGAAGTCCATGCCCACCACCTTATGAATGATCTTCTCGCCGTTCATACGCAGGAGAGGAAGCGCCTGCTTCCATGAGGTTGTTCCTTTCTTACGGTAGGTTACCTCAACAGATGAGTTCCGGTTGTCGTCGCCCTGGATATTCCATTCGAATCCGGCGCAGAGGAGCGTGGGCGGCTCCACCTCAAACTTTCCGGGTGTGACCGCATTCGCAGGCTTTGCTGGAGCGGCGGTTTGTGGCGCGGCCTGTGCGGAATGAGCAAGCACAAACAGGGACACCAGCACGGTCAATATCATTTGGTATTGTTTCATTTGTCTCCTCCAATTTACGCAAAAGCGCATCAGGGTTGGGAAATGAATGGTTACCACTCGCACACTTTATGGGGGTGAGGGCTTACGGCTTTAATCCCGTCCGCGGCCCGTACACCTCTTCCGGGGCGCCGACCTCGAGTGCGCCGAGATCGGGAGCTTTCCCGGTGAAACCGTCG
Source organism: Candidatus Latescibacter sp. (assembly GCA_030692375.1). NCBI lineage: Bacteria > Pseudomonadati > Candidatus Latescibacterota > Candidatus Latescibacteria (ex Chuvochina et al. 2023) > Candidatus Latescibacterales > Candidatus Latescibacteraceae > Candidatus Latescibacter > Candidatus Latescibacter sp. The sequence continues at coordinate 26,313 of JAUYCD010000063.1, forward strand.
TTTATGTTGGGCAGTATGCAACCGGCGTCAACCGCCTTCGCGTCCGGCTTGAGACTGAAATCAAAGTCCTTCGCGAAGAAAACCTGACCGGGGTTGTCCGGGTCGGCCTTCGGTACCTTCCGGAAGATATCGTAGTCAACTGTAATCCCATGCTGCTCCTGGCCTGTGGCCTTGGTGAATTCCTCCAGGGTCTTGTATGACCCGGAGAAGGCGTCCTTGCCGAGGGCATAATCCATGGTTTTGCCCGGGCCGGGAGATCTCCAGCGGAACTGGAACTCCACTTCCTTGTTGGGACGGTAGCCGTCGTAATCGAACGAGGTGTAGCTCGTATAAGTGCTGACGCTGAGAATCGGCCTTTTGGGGTAGTCTTCTCCGAGGAAGAGATTGTTCCGGAGGTGCACATTGGAGAAAGGCGGGCTGGTTGTCCACTCCGAACAGAACGTGTTGTGATAAAGGAGGACTCCTGCAGGATAGATATTGAACTTTAACGCTCCTCCGGACGGTATGTGATAAGCGATATTACGGATGAAATAGGCAGGACCGCCGAAGATGGGCTGGGCCGAATACGCGTGCTGCCCGGCATTGAGCCCCCGGTTACGGAATATCCGCATGTTGTGCACGCTGCTGTCGCCCTCGATGAAATCATCCGCCATCATATGCAGGTCATTGTTGTAAAAGTCGAAGGAGACGGCTTTCCATTCCTCCTTTTCCGGCTGGCCCTGCTCGGTGCAATCGATGGCATCGTGGAAGTAGGCGATATAGTTGTGGCAGACCACGTGTCCCTGGCCGTTGATATCGACCGCGATAAAGGACTTGAGGTCGGACAATGGGCCGTATTTTCCCCAGTTCCCCGTCCAGCCGTGCAGGCGGTTCTGGTCTTCACGGCCCAGGATCACGTTGTCGGCGATGTAGAAATTCCGGCTTCCGCCATACTGGGCGTTGACCCCGCATCCCACATTTTCCATCCGGCAGTTGCGGACTACCAGTCCATTGCAGCCGTGGGTGTAGCGCAGTCCTGCATACACTGCAACCTCGCAGTTTCTGATGGTCAGCCCCTCGATATAGTTGTAATCTGCGAACATGACATCGAACATCCGGTACACTCCGCCGCCGTCAATGATCGCCTCGCCATCGCCTGCGCCGCGGATGACTATTGGTTTTTCCGGTGTACCGCTTTTGGAGAGCTGATATGCGCCGTGGAAATGAAGGCCCAGAGGCTCATAGTATCTGATGCGCTCTGACTTGTACAGCCCTGCGTGAACAAGGATAATGTCGCCGGGCTGTATATTCGCGCTGCGCCAGAGACCTTTTCCCGGCCCGTAATAGGCTTCCATGATGCTGACAAAGGAAGGCTCCTCCTTTTTGCCCTTGAAATCCGGAGGATAAACGTGGAGCGTACGGCCGCCGGAGAAAGCTTTCGGCTCCGGACGGGTAGTTACGGAGACAATCCTTGTCGCATTCCCTTTGACTCCATCGGGGTCGGACAGCACAAACCGGCATTCATACGCCGTTCCCGGTTCGAGGTCGAAAATGCTCCCCGCAAACATGTTTGGCGCGGTGTAGTCCATTTCCACCGCCTTGTATACGACTTTCTCGCCATGGAGACGCATGAGCGGGAGCGCTTTTTCCCATTCGGCGGCGCCCTTTTTATGGTAGCTGACTTCCACCGAGGCGTTACTGTTGTCGTCGCCCTGCATGAGCCATTCAAACCCGGCGCAGATAAGAGTCGGCGGCTCCACTGTGAATTTTCCGGGAGTGATCGCATTGATCGCGGCGAAAGAGAAGGTGGGGGAGAGGATGGCGACGAGGGAGAGAACAAGGATGACGGATGTTATACGGTTCATGGTCGGCCTCCGTAAATGTGTCGTTCAGATCGTCTATTATTAAAACCAAAATAATCTGGAGGTAAAAGATTATCAAGACAAATATATAAATGAAAAGGCATTATTCATCCCAATGATGCAGTATCATTGGTTGTTAAAATGTATATAAAAAATGTTATAATTCCAATTGTTTTTCAAGTAGACACTATCAAATATTCTTGCATTTTGAAAACCTCACCCACCCTTCGGGCACCCTCTCCTGGTCAGGAGAGGGAAAAGATGGCCAGTTGAGAGTCACCCCTCTCCTGACTAGGAGAGGGGATGGGGGTGAGGTAATGAACCTCAAATTCATGTCATCATGAATGCAATATGGAATAAAACAAAATATATATACATATAAACTTCTTGACAGACCGGTAGTTATATATATATTATGAAAAGATGCATTATATCGATAGGAATCTGTGCTGAATTATCTGGCGTACCCCAACGAATTGTTCTAAAAAACACATCTCCAAAGGAGAACTATCATGAAATGGGTTATCATGGTAATGACAGGTGCATTTTTGCTCTGGGGAGCGGTATCTGATTTTGTTTTCGCTGAAGGCGCATATCCTTCTGAAGTAAATATACTGCTTAAAAATATTGCGCAGTGTGATTCCCTGATTGTGAGCGGAAAGGGGAGTATAACATACGAATTTTTTTCCCAACTTCAAAAAAGATCTTCAACTGTTGAAAACCCGAAGATGCCCGCTCCTCCCGATTATCAGAAAGTAGACATTGTGTATTCATTTCAGGGATCAAAGATGAGGTGTGACGAAAAACTCCTTATGCAGATGCCTGACGGAAAGAGTCATCCCGCCGAGTTTCATCGGGCGTGGAATGGAGAAAAGACAGATAATCTCACAAAAGAGGCTATCGGCCCGAACGGCTCATTTGTCTCTGCAGGGTCCGTGGGCAAAAAGAATGATGTCCCGTATGGAAAGTGTGACCCGAGATTCAACTGCATTAATATCAACGGTGAGCCGATTGCGGTTTATATCAATAAAAACCTCTCAAAACTTCAATTGATTGGCGACGAAACAATTGAAAATATTCCCTGCAAGGTATTGCAAGGCACACGGGTAATGCAAAATAACATGGAAGTGACAAATAAGATATGGATCGCGCCGAGTAGAATGTACCGGATAATGCGCTGGGAAAGATCATCAAATCTTGGAAAAATACAAACAGTGAATAATACATTACGGAAAATTAAGGATGATATTTGGTTTACGGAAAAACAACAGATCGATACATACCGGAACGATGATACAACGAAGGAAATGAAATACTGGGGGAAAACGGTTCTTTCGGTGAGCAAGGATTTTACGATAAACATCACCCTACCGGACAAAGAATTTGAAATCAAGTTTCCCACAGGCCTGAGCATCCGTGACGAGAGAACGAACAGCTCTTTTATCGCAAAGTGAGGATATTAATCAGAGCGGAATCTTGTTCCTCACGCACCTTTCCTCCCTGTCATTTCCCCAGCCCCGCATCGGCGTGATTCACCACGAACACCGAAGGCTTCCCTTTCGCCCCCAGTTTATTCACCGCCCGTACCAGAAGGGAATTCTTCCCCGACTGGAGGAGCCATGTCCAGCGCTCGCCCACCTGCTTCCAGCCGGTGTCGTCCGCATTCACCTCGAAATGGCTGAAATTGGGAGTGTAGGTCTCGAAGCGCAGGAACAGGCGGTCGTTGCCGAATCCCTGCGTTGCGTCCACATGGACTTTGTTGAGATCGGGCCACATGTCGCGGGGACGGTCGGTGTGCCAGCGGTAGTGACGTTTGGGCGGGGTTTTTCCGTCATACCAGTTGACGAAACCCTGGAGCGGCCAGTCCATGCTGCTCCCATCGGTAACCGGCCTGGGCAGGGGTTGTTCAAACCAGTTGTTGCGGGTCACAAAACGCACGAAAACCCCGTTGAGGAAACCGGTGAGATGAGTTCCCTGGTAATTGCTGTTGGAGCCGCGTTTTACTGGAGGCTCTTTGCCCTCGATGAGCTTGTACTCGAAACTGCTGTCTTTCCCCCATTCGATGGGGCGATCCGGAAAGTAGTAGTCGAGAAATTTTTCATGAAGCTCCAGGAGGCTCTGCGGTTCCACGGTTTCTTTGTCATAATCATAGCAGTTGCCCCATGTATAGGCGTCCATGAATATCCATTTCCCGAACTCGTCGTTCCAGACCTCCATGATCGCATGACCGCCGCCGTTCACCTGCCGCGCCTCCCAGCCGTAGGACTGGAACATGGCGCTGAGGAGCAGATTGAACTGGGTGCAGTATCCCCCGGCGCCGGCGCGGTCGATACGGTCGAGGATGGAAAGCCCGTCCCAGGCCGGATACCCGGGAAAAGCGTCGCTCTGGTGCCACCGTTTGGTCACATAATCGAGAAGTTTCACCTGGGCGTCGAATTCCGTGCGGCTGCCGCCGATTACCTCATCGAGGTTTTCCCTTCGGCGCAGTTCCCTGAATTCCGGGCGGTCCCAGGGTTCCCATGTAAAATCGATGGAGGAATATTTGATGAAAGGATTCTCCTGTTTGACCACATGGATATTAGGGTGCAGGGGAACGCGCTGCTCCAGCTCCGCGGTGACCGCGGCTGATTTGATTATGGGACTCCGGAGCGGATTGACGGTGGATAAAACAGCCTTGAACTGGACATAGCGGCGGAGGGGCCCCCGGTGCTGCGAAGCAGTATCCGGGGTAACATTGAGGTCGGCGCCTCCGGTTTCGAAATCGAGCGAGGGTTCGTTTCCAATCGCCCGGTACGATTCCCATTCCGGCGAGAACGGCTGCGGATTGGCGCCTTTCCTGAGGAAGTATTCTATTTTTGTTCCTTCCGGAGTTTCCGCCCGGATGGCGAGCCTCATCTTCTTTATCTCGCGGAGGGGGACGATAAAATCCTGCGAATCGCCCTTCCACAGGTCTATGACCGGGCTTGCCAGCCAGCCGGACTGCTCATACCGGTCGAGGCTGAGCCGTACCGTATACTCGGCTCTGGTCTTTCCGTCGGGGCCGAAAGGACTTTCTTTCCATGTCTTGCCATCGTCGAAGGACTTCCAGGATGTTTCTCCGGCATGGGAAGGGTCGCCGCCGCCCTGCGGGAAATCATCCGCCCTTGGGGTGAAAATGAGCCAGCCTTCATCCTCCGTTTTTGCATCAAGGCAGGCAAAGTCGATGGTGTTCTTCCCCTTCTGGAGCCATTTAGCGGGGAATTCCAGCCAGCGGTAGTAGTCGATTGTCTGTTTGGTTTCCGGGTGGTCATACTCGGTCTCGTGCCCGTTGATAAAGAACTTCAGGGGGTGCTTCAACGGTTTCCCATAGGCGGGCATGATCACAATCCACGCGGAGAAAGCGCGGGGATCTTCGAGGAAGAAGATTTTTCTTCCCCGGTTTTTCCCCCAGACAGCATCCAGGTTGGGGCCTTTTTCACTGACCCCCACCCCCGGGCTGTCATTCTCGATGAGCGTACGGTTGAACAGGCTCACCCCTCCCGAAGGGTGTTTCATGAGCGTCTGCATGAAACCGGCGTCATAGACCATTTCCGCACCTCCGCCCCAGGAAGTTTTCACCGTTTCGGAGAGTGCAGGGGAGGTGATGAGAAATGATAGGACGATGAAAAGCGTCTTTTTCCAATAAGCATTCATAATGGCATGATTTCCATTTTTTAACCTCACCCCGACCCTCTCCTAATTAGGAGAGGGTGCCCGAAGGGCAGGTGAGGTTTCCATTCCTATTTTCTCGGATCCGGTATATCCTGGCCGTCCTTGAAGATCACCCGGACAAGCTCCCCGTCTCCCGGCGCCAGGGTGAACGATACCGCCTGATAGGGGGGACGGTAGGTATGGTACAGCTCGAAGAAGCTGAGCTCCTTCGGGGTCAGGGCTTTGCGATTATAGGTTATATACTGCTTAACATCCGGGGGGATAGTGTCGATGTTATAAATCTTTTTATGATCCCGGGTATCTTTTCCTTCGCTCAGCGGAAGAGTTTTCCATTCCCCGGTTTGCTTATCGAGCATCTCGACTGAATTGACCTCCTGCAGGAACAACCGAAACTGCAGGGTTGCTTTCCGGGCAGTTTTCCAATCCTTGTTGACAGCCAGGACATATTCTTTCTTATCCTTATCCCGGAATGTACCCATCATCAGGCCTTTTTCCATAAGCTGCACCCAATGGTCGGGAGTGGTCTGCCGCGAACCTTTGGGTACGGGAGGTGTATGGAAAACGCCGGTCGAGGTAAGGGGGAAAAGAACCGGCCCCAGCCGTTTCAACTCATGGTTGATCCCGGCGACCTGCCTGCCGGTTTCGTTCATCTCCCCCGTCTGTTTGTCGAAGAGGAGCGGGCTGAAAAACCAGAGGATTCCTTTTGCGCCGTAGGCGAGTGTGGCATAGATGTTCAGGCGGATTTTCTTTTCGTTGTCCGGCGGAGTGATCCAGTTGCGGTCCATGGAGCCGGGCACGTTTCTCTGGGTATTCACCTCGCGCCAGACAGTGAGCGGGAGGCCTGCGGCGATGGCTTCGTCACGGTGCTGTTCGAGTTTCACATACAGGGGATCCTCGACCGAGAACCACCTGTATATGCCGCCGTACCACCACGGGTACTCGTCGTAGCTGAGAAAATCGGGCTGCACGGTGTCGATGAAAAGCCTGATCCAGTGCCCGGCTTTCTGGTTTAGGTTCACGAAGGTCAGATGGGTCGGGTCCGCCGCGTGGTATGCCTTAACCGAGTCTGCGGCTTCATACAGTTGTTTCAGGGAGATTGGCTCGTCCATGATGTCGTATCCCCAGACATCCGGGTCGCCCTTAAGCCGCGCGGCTGTCTCGAAACCGGGATGAGGAATCATGAGCTTGACTCCATACTTTTTGCAAAGGGCGAGCTTGTCGGCGGGACCGTGGAGCGTATTGAAATCTGCCTCCGCGAGCTGTTTCACCATGTTCTCGGTCAGGGCGGCAGGTGAACTATCCCCGTAGGTGAAGATCATGAACTCCGGGAGATCCTTCGCCTGTGCGGTGGCAGCTATTATGAACGTAATAAGAATAAATAGAGCTATTTTCCGCATGTGTTTCCTCCTTTCTTTGCTTTCCCTTTTATGCCTTTATACTTGAGACATATTTTATTGGGTTTCTTTCAAATATAGATGCCGAAACAAGTTCAAAACCAGCGCATGACACGTGCACTTCGACAAGCTCAGTGCTCGGTCAGCGGACTCTGAGCTTGTCGAAGAGTCTGCTATATCCTGAACTCGTTTCAGGATCTTAACACTCAAAACATTCGCAATTATTTATGTCGTCATGTATAGAACCCGCGATACTATGCCCTCATTCTCTTCTCTCGGATTCAGGGATATGGAACCGGAACATCGAAGGGCGTATGAACCGGGGATTTTTACGGTCTCCCGAGAATCCGCCGCCGACATAGAAGAAGATAGACTCCCCTTTCTCATCCATCTCAAGGCCGTAGGGCGCTCCGGCATTATACCCGTATTTCTGGAGGTAGAAGGCGTTCAGGAAGCCGAGTACCTTCTTTTTCCCGGTCTGTGTGTCGTACTGGACTACCGGCGTCCCGAAATCCATGGCCCGCGAGCCGACTCCGGGCATATAGTAGATATAGCGCAGTTTCGGGCTCTGGCACATGTTCGCCGTGTAGAGACCCTCGCGCCCCCAGTTGGGGCCGATAAGCTCCGTGCGGTCCTCCGCCGGCCAGAACTTGAAAAACGCGCCGTTCTCGCTGAAACACCAGAAAGCGCCCCCAGCGGTTTTGTATTCCGTATGCGAGCGGATGGGATTGGGCCTGCCGTTTGCGGGGTTGGCCGGCGCCTTCGCCTTCATTTTCGTGAACACATTGTTCCGCTGCGTGTAGCTCACGAAATACTGCTCGCCGCGATACCGCTCGCCGCTGGGATACGTCACCGTATCCGTAGAGTAGAAGATGCCGGTGTTCTTGTCGAGCATGGTGCAGCGGCGGTGCCAGGAGATTCCGTGTTTGGGCGCTCCGGCGTAAAGAGTCCGGCGGTTTTTCGTGTCGTAGACGAACACCACGCCGTCTTCTTCGGCCACTGCGAAGAATATTCCCCGTTTCCAGTCATAGTTATAGTACGGCCATGAGGAGCCCTCAAGCGGGATGCCGAGGTTCTCCAGCTTTCCACTGAACACGTTGTAATGAAACAGATAGCTTCCCTTGTATATTGTATCCCACTCCTCCTTCGTTGGGAAAGGGCCAAAGTACGACAAAAACCACATGTTCCCCTGCGGGTCGATGTCCAGGTCGCCGTGTATCTTGGAGTCGGGGTAATCCTTCGGGGTCCACTTCATGGTCTTACGGAGATCCACCACCATACGGTGGGTTTTCGTCCCGGGGTCGTAGCGGACGATGTAGGCGTTCCCGTTGTAAGCACGATGGTCGCCGATTGAGAAGTAGAAGCAGCCGTCCGGCCCACGCGTTACATCGCCATATCCCTCCCATATGCCGCCAACTCTGGAGTTGTCGCTGTAGAGAACCGGAAGGTACCACGGCTCGTAGCCCCGGATGATGCCGAAATCCACAATCGGCGCGGCAGTCGCTACCTCGAAATCGCGAAGTAAGGGGTAGTCAGCGGGAACGGCAAGGAAATCCGGAGAGGAGTCGGTGTACATCTTTCCGGTCAGGCGGATGTTCTGTTTGTCGTACTGTGTCTCCCATTGTTTCCATTCCCCGGCGCGGTTCGGAGTCTGAGAAAAGACGGCTGCCGAGAGGGAAAACAGGAGGGCGGAAATGAATATTTTCTTGTACATGCAGGTAATTCCTCCTGAAAATGACTGTCTGAACCAGTGATTCGCATGATGTAAATGATACAAGATGATAAAAGCAATATCAACAGTAATTGCTCAATCAGATCCTGAAACGAGTTCAGGATGACACGTGTCATGCCGAACTTGTTTCGGCATCTATCTCCAAACATCAACTTCTTAATTGAATACTCTCAAGCTTGTTATCTTTTCATCATCTTTTATCATTTTAATCACACAAATCAGTGGTTCAGACAATCCTTCTTTTTATTCCCCGAACGGAGCATCGGCATGGTTCAGCACGAACGAGGACGGTTTCCCCTTCACCCCCAGCTTGCTGACCGCCCGAACCTTCAGGGTGTTCCTCCCTGACTGGAGGAGCCATGTCCAGCGTTCACCGGTCTGTTTCCAGCCGGTGTCATCCGCATTCACCTCGAAATGGCTGAAATTCGGCGTGTAGGTCTCGAATCGGAGGAACAGGCGGTCGTTGCCGAATCCCTGGGTTGCATCCACGTGCACAAGGTTCAAATCGGGCCACATGTCCTGCGGACGGTCTGTATGCCAGGCGTACTGGCGTTTTGGGGGCGTACGGTCGTCGTACCAGTTAATGTAGCCGTCCCAGGGCCACCAGGTATTGCCGTGGGTGAGAGGGCGGGGAGTGGATTTTTCATACCAGTTGTTCCGCGGTATGAGCCGCATGAATGCAGCGTTGGCAAATCCGCTCGTAATGACCTTTCCGAAATGACTTATGAGGATCTTATCATTCGGGGTGGCGATGCCGCGCCTGACAGGCAGCGGTTTACCCGGAAGAGTATTTCTCCAGGGAATCATGTCGTTCATCCAGTCGATCGTGTGGTTTGGGAAATAGTAGTCCAAATAGAGTTTATGGAGCTCGAGCATGTCGAGGGGTTCGGCGGTGGCGGGGTCGTAGTTGTAATGGTCGAAAAACTCAGCATCGAAGAAAATCCATTTCCCGTACTCATCGTTCCAAACTTCGATGACCTCATGGCCGATACAGTTAATCAGCCGCGCCTGCCACCCGTACGCCATACACATCCCACCGAGGACGTTGGCGAACTGGATGCACATGCCGCCTCCGCCGCTGGTATCTATGCGTCTGAGAATGGAGAGGGCATCCCATCCGGGATATTCCGGAAGCGTCCCGCCGGGATACCAGCGCTTGAATACATAGTGCAGGAGCTTCACCTGGGCGTCGAACTCCGTGCGGCTGCCGGCGATGACCTCATCGAGGTTTTCACGTTTCCGCAGCTCGGAGAATTCGGGCCGGTCCCATTTTTCCCATTCCCAGGGGAGCGAGGAGTACGAAATCGGGGGATTGTCAGCTTCGACCACACGTATGTTTTGGTGAAGCGGGACGCGCTGGTTGAGCTCGGCGGTGAGCTGCATCGACTTGATTACGGGGCTTTTGAGCGGGTTCTTCGTTGAGAGCACCATGCGGAACTGCACATACCGCCGGTTGAGCGCCGCGCCGCCGGTCTCATAATCGACCGCCGCCCCCTGGCCGATGAACTGGTAGGGTTCCCATTCCGATGAGAACGGATCGGGATCGCTTCCTCTCCGGATAAAGCATTCCACCGTCGTTTCTTCCGGCGCCTCGGAACGCAGGGAGAATTTCAGCTTCCGAATCTCGCGCTGGGGGACGATTGTATCCTTCGCATCCCCCTTCCAGAGGTCTATGACCGGACTTGCGAGCCATCCGGTTTTCACAGAGCGGTCGAGGCTGAGACGGATTGAATACTCTGCCGCTGTCTGCCCGAGGGGGCCGAAAGGGCTTCGTTTCCATGTTTCTCCGCCGTCCAGGGATTTAAACGAGGTTTCCCCCACATGCGCGGGATCGCCGCCGCCGTCCTCGAATTCATCCGCGCGGGAAAGGTACACCTGCCATCCATCCTGCTCCGATGAGGCTTCCGGGCAGGAGAGGTCGATAGTGTTCTTCCCTTTCACCAGCCATTCCGCGGGGAACTCGTTCCAACGGTACATCTCACGGTTTTTTTTCTCATCCCAGGAATCGATCCGGGTGGGTTTGCCGTTCACTTTCAGGGAAAGCGGGAATTTCCCCTTGCGGGAGACGAAGTAAACGAGCCATGCCTTGCGGGCGCGGGGATCCTCGAGGAAGAAAAGTTTCCTCGCCTGCTGCTTTCCCCATATGACATCGTTCGAGATTCCCTTTTCGCTCGCCCCGGAACCCGGGGAATCATTTTCCACAAGCTCCATGTTGAAAAGCTGGACTCCGCCTCCCGGCGCTTTCATAACCATGTGCATGAAGCCGGTTTCATAGACCTTGAGGGCATCGCCGCCCCAGGAGGTGGTGACCTTTTCCTGAGCGGGAGCGGAACCACCTGAAAGGGAAAGCGCGATGACGATGGCCGTGTTCAGAAGGTATTTCATTCCGTGTCCTTTTTTTAGTGAAGTTATATATTGCCCTGTTCCCGGTTGAACCGTATGTCTGAACCGCGGATGATCAGGATGAATGGATGACCGGGATGAAAGATTGCTTTTCGAAAAGATACAAAGATAGTCTGAACCACTGATTCGCATGATGTAAATGATAAAAGATGATACTTCTCCGATAAACAATTCAAGAATGTATTGTCATCGACAAATGCCTAATCAAGTTCGGAATGATGTATTCCAGGAGCACAGGATTATTGCTCCGGCGAATAAATATTGATTCCAATACTTGGAATAGATGCCGAAACAAGTTCGGCATGACGTCATCCGATGTCACTCTTTAATTACCGGAGCAATATCGAGGCTTATACAAAACACTCATTCCTTAATTTTTCATCATCTTTAATCATATTTATCATACACATCAGTGGTTCAGACAATCCTTTATCCCTTCATTCTTCATCCATTTCTTTTTACTCTTTCGTCCTCTTTATTTTATCATTCTTCTCCCAATCCTCACGGACCGCGAAATAGAGGAATTTCACCGGCTTGTCCGTATGGTTGATGTTGGAATGGGTGCAGTCGCCGTAAGGCGGGCAGAGGTAGGCGGTTCCGGGAGACTGCATGCGGATTTGTTTCCCCAGAAAGAGGATGCTCGTTCCCTCAAGGCTTGTCCAGACCTCCTCGCAGCCCTCAAGGTGCGCATGGGGATGCCCGATGGTCATGGGATCGAACACGATGGCGTTCACATACTCGATAATGGATAGTTCCTTCCCGATATTGAATGCGGTTTTGATTATCATTGACCAGTGGCCGTTGGAAGAGGAGATGGGCAGGGTGTTCTCGTCTACAGTGAGCATTTCTTTTGGCGGCTTGAACGAAGAACTGACAATCGGCTCTGCAATGAGATACATGGTCAGGGGCTCATCACCGGTATTGGTCATCTGGAAGGAGCACTTGTCGGGAATGAACACGAAAATTCCCTCGCGGAGGTCGGCGGTCTTCTGTCCGGACTTGATTACCCCTTTCCCGGAGAGAAAGTAAAGAATCACCTGTTCCCCGGAGAGCGCCGTCGGAGTGGTCGAGGCGCGGGCGTAGAGGCTCGCATGGCTGAAACGGTTCACAAACTTGAGCACTGCCCCTTTACGGGTGGGGTGCGCCGGGTCTCCCCTGGTTAGGACATCGCGCTCCACCAGGGAACCGTAGGTGTGACGGGGCTGCGAATCGCGCCAGTTGCTGATGTAGAGGTCGATATCGGGATCCTTTCCCGGAGTATAGGGAGAGGAGTCGAGTCTCCGCACCTCGACCGGCCCGGCGGCGCTCTGGGAAAATGAAACTGCGGGCAGAGTGAACATAAAAAAAAGCATCAAAGAAAGAAATCTTGCTGACATGGCAGAATCCCTCCTGAAACAGTACAGAATACAAAAATAGGGAAAGGCTTTCTGCGAATGTACAATAACCGTTGGGACGGGTCAAGCTATTTGTCCGCAACTTTTTTATTGACAAGTGTGATACAGTTCCGTTGTTTTAAGGAAAACCGAACCTTTCCTTTGCCTCGAAGGAATTATATTCATGAGCGGCGAACAGAAACTTCTCTCCCAAAAGGGCCGTCTGGAATCTCTCGATGCTTTCCGTGGACTGACCATGATCCTCCTGGTCTCGGGCGGATTCGGCCTTTCCTATCTGAAAGATTACCCGTTTTGGGGATTCTTTGCGCAGCAGGTCACCCACCATCCCTGGCACGGCATGTATTTCTGGGACCTGATCCAGCCCTTTTTCATGTTCATCGTCGGGGTGGCCATGCCATTTTCCTTTGCCCGAAGGTGGGAGCGCGGCGAAACCTGGGGGAAAAGCCTCCTCCATGTTCTCAAGCGGTCGGTCATCCTGTTTTTTCTGGGAGTTATGCTCCACTGCTACTACAGCGGGAAACCGGTCTGGGAATTGTGGAATGTCCTGACCCAGCTTTCGTTCACCTATCTCATCGCCTTTCTCCTCATGCGGAAGCAAATCCGCACCCAGATCGTCGTCTCTTTCGCCATTCTCTTCCTCGATTACCTCGCCTACCGGTTCATTCCGCTTCCGGGGGTGACCGATCCCTGGGCGAAAGACAGTAACCTGGGGGCTTACATGGATCAAATCCTCATGGGCAAGATCAATCCGGGAGGCGGCTGGGTGGCCATCAATTTTATCGGCTCCACCGCGCACACGATGTGGGGGGTCATCGCCGGGCTGGTTCTCATGAGCGGCCGTCCAGCCCTGCGGAAAGTCTGGCTCCTCGCAGCAGCGGGTGTCACAGGCGTCCTTCTCGGTCTGGCGCTGGACCCGGTTATCCCTATTGTGAAGCGCATCTGCACCGCCTCGTTCATCATCGAGAGCGGCGGATGGTGTCTCCTGGTTCTATCCCTCTTCTATTGGCTTGTCGATGTCCGGGGATACCGGAAATGGGCAACTGTGCTGGTCATCGCCGGGATGAACCCAATTTTCCTCTACCTTTTCGACGAGCTCCTGGGGAGATGGACGAATAACTTCCTGGCAATCTTTACCATGCCGTTTCTCCGTTACCTCGGAGATGCCGGAAAGGTTATGCAGAGGAACATCGTGCTCCTGGCGATCTGGTACCTGGCGTACTGGCTGTATAAACGGAAGATTGTGTTGAGGATATGATGTCATCCCCGGCGCGCTGGTTCGTTAAAAACGCTTTAGTTTTATAAATACCTTGCTATATTATGTTCATAATATAGAACGGAGCAATCAAAGTCATTGAAATGTTTTACTCTATGAAAGAGATTCTCATGAAACAAAAATTGCAAATGGTTTACTGGAAAAGCGATCATTTCTGGCTCGGGAAACTTCTCGAACATCCTGAAATCATGACCCAGGGCGAAACTCTTGAGGAGTTGGAGGAAAATCTGAAAGAAGCCTACTTTCTTATGGTGATGGAAGATGTACCTCAAAAACATCAAACCAAAGAAATCATCCTGTGAAACGAAGTGATTTAATCAGACAGCTTAAGGAACAGGGTTGCATCCTACACAGACATGGAAGCCGGCATGACATCTATCTCAATCCCTCCACCGGCCAGAAGCAGCCTGTACCCCGCCATAATGAAATCGACGATGTCCTGGCAAAGCATATCATGAAATACCTTGGGCTTATGCTATGAGAGGTATCATTTCCGAACCGGCGATGCCTTTTTTTATCCTCAGGGGAAAATGCAGCGAACATGAAAGCAAAATACGTCCACACCAACCTTATCGCCGAGGACTGGCGGAAACTCGCGGATTTTTATACACGCGTATTCGGCTGCATCGTTGTCCCGCCTGAGAGGGATTTCGCCGGTGAAACACTCGATGCGGGCACAGGTCTTGTCCATGCGCATCTGCGCGGCGTTCATCTCCGGCTACCCGGCTGGGGTGAAGATGCTCCGACCATCGAGATTTTCGGTTATGACAGATGGCATGAACAAGAAAGCATTCCGCATTGTATGGGGAGAACATGAAAAAGATACTGATCCTGCTGAGTCTTTCAGCGATATGTGCTGCCTCCCTCTATGCCGCAGATGAAGAACCCGGGCGCCCGGAGTACACGATCAAGCGATGCACGGGAAAGATTGTCATTGACGGTATTTTAGATGATCCGGACTGGGCGGCCGCCGAATCTCTTGGCGATTTAAAGTTCCCGTGGTATAACTATGAAAAACATGAAGAAACCAAGAAAGCCGAACTCGAGAAAACAGAAGTTAAAATGCTCTGGGATGATGACTTTTTATACGTGTACTATACATGTGAAGATAAACATATCTGGGCCGACCACTATAATTCCAACTCGCAGACTTACAAAGACGACTGTGTTGAGTTTTTCTGGAATCCGAATCCCGGCGACGGCAATGCATATAACATGTTCGAAATCAACTGCATCGGCAACCGGCTGAGCATGTATAACGACCCTGACAGGAGGGGCGCCAGGGGCGGCGGACGATTTACCATGCCGCCACATATAGGGCATGTGATAAAAGGGACTTTAAACAATGATGAGGATATCGACGAAGGTTGGATCATCGAGATGGCGATCAGATTCGAGGATTATCCTGAACTGCTCAAAGAAAAGCCCAAAGATGGAACATTGTGGCGCGCCGGTGTAAACCGCTGCGGCGGCATGACAAATTGGCAGGACAGTATGTGGTCGCCGGAGTGGGGAAAAACAGTTGGCAGCTTTCATTTATATTCATTTTTCGGGAAATTGTATTTTAGCGATAAACCTGTAAAATAACTGAGGAATGAGGAAAATTATGGAAACTCGTCGTTCGTTCATCGGGAAAGCGGCGCTGGCGGGTATTGCCGGGATTGTGGCGTCCAGGACCGCGCCGGCTTTCGCGCAGAATATGGGAATGATCAAAATCGGTCATCTGGGGCTCGGCTCGCACAATTTTCTCGGGTCGTTCAACAATCCGCCCGCCGACATGAAAGGCAAGGTGAAAGCCCGCCCGTACGCTGTCTGGGATGATGTCCCCGCGGTGGCTGAGAAGCTGAAACAATCTCAGGGATTCGAGAAGGTGATGACCGACCCGGTGCAGCTCGCGAAGGAATCGGATGCGGTGCATGTCGAGCACGCCGATTACCGCCGTGCGCTGGAGCTTGCCCGCCCGGCGCTGGAGATGGGAAAGCCGGTGTTCATAAACCGCCCGTTCACCTATACCATCGCCGACGCCGAGGAGACAGTCCGCCTGGCAAAGGCATACAAAGCCCCGCTCATGAGCGCCTCCTCGCTGGAGTTCCAGCCGGAAGTGGCGGACATGCAGCAATTCGCCAAAGAAAAGGGGCCGATACGGGCGTACGAGGCATACTGCCCGGAACAGCATTTCACCTGGATGTTCCCCCATGTGATCAACTACGCCCACGCGGCATTCGGCGGCGGAATAGATACGGCGTATTTCACGGGAACCTATAATATGGATCTGGGGAAATGGATCGACGAGCACCTGCCCTTTGGGACCTCGCTCTGCGTCCTGACCTGGAAATCCCGAAACGGCCAGCCGCCCATGATCGGCATGAACACCATCGGCAATTATCCAGGCGCCTTCCATATCAACGCCTATGGGGTAGGTGAGAACAAGACTTTCACCGCCGGGCCGAAGCTGTTCGAATACATGTTCCGCGCCCTGCATGCGTTTTATACCGAGCGAACGATTCCCCGGCCCTACGAGGCCATCCTCGAAGAGCACCGTGCGCTCGCGGCGGCTAATGTGTCGCGCCTTTCCGGCCGGGCGGTGAGTCTGGACTCCCTGGGCGGCAGCGACGCGGTTCCCTATTCGGAGGACATCCGCTGGTGGGTGGTAAGGAATTATCTGAAGGCGAAGGGCTGATGAAACTCACCCCCTGACCCCCTCTCTAATAGAGGGGGAAACAGAAGGCTCGCAACGAGTTATCTCCTCTCTATTATAGAGAGGAGACCAAGAGGTGAGTTTAGAAAAAGCGGGATTTCATTCAATAAAGTGTTTTTCAGAAGCCTTTCAAATCCCATGAATCACGGTTCAGACTTTCTTTCCTTTTGGACTATTTTTCCACTATCCCGATCAGCTCTTCCGAAGAGTCGATTATCCCCTGTTCGGCTTTGGGGGAGAAAGGGCTGATGAGCGCTGCATAGCCGTCCTCCAGGAACTCGTCGGCGGTCGGCAGATATCCGCCCATGGCGCCGGCCAAACCGACTACGAAGGTCTTTTTCACCGGCGACTGCTGCTTCACTTTCAACCCGATCTCGGAGAATACCTCGCAGGGGAATGTTACTATAGCGGTGTCGCCTATCCGGAACGCCTGCTGGTAAATGGTGATGGATTTGGCGCGGTTGGGATTGGCGACCCGTTTGGCGGCTTGCAGTCTCAACCCGGCCAGATAATTCTCCACCCGGAAGGAATCGAGCCTCCGTTTCCCGATATTGGCGGAATTCTCTTCCATCTTCTTGAGCGTTGCGGCGGCTTCATCAGCCTGTTTCTGAGCCTCTTCCACAGTCAGGTAGAAACTCTCGCGGGCCGGGAGGACAGTTGATTTCTGAGTAGCCTTCACCTCCACATTCTGCGCGGTTATTATAGCGGGGAGCGCTTTCAGTACCGCATCGCTCATCTGGTTTCCCTTCAATTCAGCATATTCGAAGGTGCGGAGGGGAACTGCCGCCCCGATGGCTGAAAGCTCGGCGGAATAGCCTACTTTGATGTCTCCCTGCGCCGACTGATAGAAGGCAACCCAGACATCATTTCCTACTTTTTTCTTTATTCCCTCGATGGCATAGTACGGCCAGTCTTCCGTGAACTTGTAGCTGTGGAGATCGAGTGTGGAAGGATGGCAGCCGTAATTGAATGCCACTCCGAGAAGCTTGCCCTTGGCATCCTCCACTTTTATAAGCCCCACTGTCGGGTCAGGGTGCACACCGCCGTAGAGCATGCGGCGGTCGTTGCGCCCCAATTCAAACACCCTGGTGATGTCGGTGCCGATCCGGCCGGGAACACGCTTCTTCCAGGCATCCACCGCGCTTGAGATGGAGCGCTCCACGAGGAGTTTGGAGTAGGCATCCTCCGGTCCTTGAATCGCCGGACCGGAATGGGTGTGGGTACAGCTTACCATGATGTTTTCAACCGGGATACCGGTCTCTTTGTTAACGCCATTGCGAACCTGGTCGAAGAGATTCCGTGAAATGTTCACTATCGCCACGGTCATGAACACAACGGTTGTTCCGTCTGATCCCTCGATCACCAGGCTGCGGGCATGAAGCTCGTCATGGATGCCGTCGGAAGGTTTCGTGCGGGCATATCCGGCCATGGCTGTGCCGATAGGAGCTGTGATGATGGTTTCACCCACCCCTACTTTAACCTCTGCGGATTTTGCACCAGCGGCCTGGGGAGCAGAAAATCCCAGACCGCAATAAACCAGAAAAAGAACTGCCGCCGCGCCGTAGACAAAAAAATACCTCGTCCAGCCGTTTCTCATGGTACTGACCTCCTTGTGTAAGATGTTAAAGCACAGTAAGAAAAAAAAACGCATAACCCTTTGCTGCGGGGTAGAATCCCCCCTGTCCTTTATTAAGGGGGGCAACCGATACCATCGGCGGTAGAATGGTTTTTCTATTTTATCTCCCTTAGTAAGGGGGATGTCACCGTAGGTGACAGGGGGATCATCTTTGGAGACCTCGCAACTTGCTGCGAGGAAGTTTTTTCAACGCGGAAATATATAGGGTATTACAGTATTTCCCTACTTTTTTTTCACAAAAAGCAGGATGCCTGCCGCAGTGAAAGCCAGTCCAGCGCCGGTCAGAAAAGCGGCGAACTGTCCGAACTCGTGCCAGAGCAGGCCGAACCCCGCGCTGGCCGGTAGCAGGGCGAACCCTTTTGCCGCGTTGTAGACCCCGTACGCAGAGCTCCGCCGTTCACGGGTGGAGAGCGCCGCCACCCATGCCCCCTCCGCCGGCTCGATCATGCCGATAGAAAGTCCGTATAGAATGAAAACGAGAATGAGCAGTATGTTCGAGTTGAAAGTCCCGAACGCAAGATAAATGATCGCATACAGGCCAAGCCCCGCCAGATAGACCGGTTTGGCGCTGAAACGGTCGGTGCTCTTTCCACCCGCCCAGGCGCCGGTTATTTTCATCGTGTGGTGGAACGCCCAGAGGAGAGCGATAAAGGGAGTGGACACCCCCACATCATGGAGTCTCAGGATCAGGAAAGCGTCGGATGAATTCCCCAGGGTGAACACGAACACCGCGGCGAGAAGGAGCCGGAAATCCCGGCTTAATTTCAAAGGGGCCGGTTTGGAAGGCAGAGTGTCTTTTTCGCTGTCGGAAAGCGGCGGTTCCCGCAGGGTAAACAGGATGATGAGAAGAACAATAGAGGGAATGGCCGCGCAGAGAATCACCTGTTTGATGGAGAATCCGAGGGAAGAGATAAGGAGAGCGGCGCACAGCGGCCCGATGACCGCTCCCGTGTGATCCATCATGCGCTGGAAGCCGAATGCAGTTCCGCGCCTCTCCGGAACGGTGGAATCGGCGATCATGGCGTCACGGGGCGCGCCGCGCATCCCTTTGCCCACCCGGTCGGAAAACCGGAGAAAGAGTACCATAGGCCACACGGTCGCCAGGGCGATCAGGGGGCGGGTAATTCCGGCCAGGGCATATCCGAATATCACGAACGGAGTTCTTCTCCGGATACGGTCCGACCAGAAACCACTCGCCAGTTTCAGAAACATGCCGGTGGTTTCCGCGACCCCTTCGATGATGCCGATAACCATCGGCCCTCCGCCGGGCAGGGCAGCGAGAAAAAGGGGAAGGAGCGGGAACACCATCTCGCTCGAGATGTCGTTCAGAAGGCTCAGAATTCCGAGCTTAATGACAATCTGGGGGATAGCTTTTTTCATGGAGAACGTTTCAGAGAAATGGAAAATAAGATGACGCCGGATACCGTGAACAGTCAACATAATATAAAGCGGCGGATTTTCCATACGCATATTTTTGAAAATTATAGTTCAAATAAATCTGGTATTCCGGGGGGGAACCCTTTAGATTAAAAGTCTGAACCATGATTCATGGGATGAAAGGATTGCCTTGATTGAAAGATTGTCTGAACCATGATTCGTAGGATTAAAGGATTACCTTGATTGAAACGAAAAAAATCAGGATAATCTTGAGCCAATTGCAAAAGTCATATTATTTTACGAAGCCCCCTTACTGTCCTTTGGACATCCTTCCCCCTGAAGGGGGCAGGACACGGCTTCATCGTGCCTGCGAAGCAGCAAAGACTGTGGAGCATCGACTTCCCTTGCCCCCCATTGGGGGGAAAGGGACTGAGGGTTAGGGGGCTAAAGTTAACAATTTGCCTTTTTTTAGTATAAAAACGACTTTTGCAATTGGCTCTCTTGTAATCATGTAAATCAAGGTTCAGACAATATGAGCAAACAAGACTATTGACTTCTTTCCGAAAATCGATATGAATGATACATTAAAAATCCTGCATATCAATTCTCAAACCTCCTGGGGAGGCGGCGAGAGTCAGACTCTGGCGCTTGTCCGGGGGCTTATGGAATGCGGACAGGAGAATATCCTCTTCTGCAAATCTTCCGGAGAGCTGGCACTGCGGGCGGGAAAAACAGGCATACCCGCCGTGCACCTTCCTTTTAGGGGCGAATTCGATATATATTCCGCCCTAAGACTCCGCGCCTATGTTAAAAGACGGGGGGTGAATATCGTGCACGCCCACGAGGCGCATGCCCACACGACTGCTTTCCTGGCGCTATTGGGGCTGGATTCATGCCGCCTGGTCGTTTCACGGAGGGTGGCTTTCCCGCTCCGCTCCCGGTTCAGCCGGAAAATCAAATACTCGAACGTGGTGAAAAAGATCATCGCCGTGTCAGACGCTGTGCGAAACAGTCTTATCGCGGAAGGTATCGAACCGGAGAGGATTGTCGTCATCCGGGACGGATTCTCGCCGGTGAATCTCGAAATGTCGGGAACTATCGCCGAACCGAGGCAAGCGTTCGGACTGACCGGTGAGCAGGTGGTGATCTCAACCGTGGGATCGCTCACCTCCAACAAGGCGCACCTCGTTCTCCTTCATGCGGCGCACATCCTGGTAAAGAAACACCCGGAAGCTATTTTTCTGTTTGCCGGAGAAGGGGAAATGCGTCCGCGGATAGAGAGTGAAATCCGCCGCCTCAGGTTGGAAAAACATGTCAGGCTCCTGGGATTCCGGGAAGATATTGCAACCGTGTACCGTGCCTCGGATATATATGCTGTATCCTCACGGGAAGAAGGCCTGTGCTCTTCCATCCTGGAAGCGATGTATTTCAGACTCCCTGTGGCGGCAACCAATACCGGCGGCATCCCGGAACTGGTTCGTCACGGGGTAAACGGATACCTGTCGCCGGTAAATGATCCCGAAACTCTGGCGGAATACTTGCTGACCCTGATCGAAAACCCGGAAAAAAGGCGGGAGATGGGAGAGCAGTCGGCAGTCCTGGCAGAACAGAATCGAATGGAAAACACGGTCGAAAAAACACTTGCTGTATACCGGAGCCTCCTTGAGGATTACTATGAATGACGACATATTATATTGTATTTTTTCAAAATAGATGCCGAAACTGTTTCATCGTTCCCGCGAAGCGGCAACAAGTTCGGCATGACACGTGTCATCCTGAACTTGTTTCAGGATCTTGATTCCGGATTATTTCTTTTCGAACTTTTTAAAAAATATTTTTAGGTAACTCCATGCCGCGGCATCTTTTGGGAATCGATCTGGGTACATCTAGCGTGCGGGCCGGGATATTTCGCGAGGACGGCGCCCGTATTGCCATAGCCGCGCGAGCCTATCCCATCGAGACTCCGGTTCCAGGGGCCTCACTGCAGGACCCCGAGCTCTGGTGGCGCCGCACCGGGGAAGCTATCGCCGAAGCCCTGGCGCTCTCGAGCCTGAAGGGTTCTGACATTTCAGGAATATCCTTTTGCGGGCAGATGCACGGCGCCGTTCTCCTTGACAGCGGCAATGCCCCGGTCGGCTGTGCCGTCATATGGGCCGATTCCCGGAGCGCCGCGGAGTGTGAAGAAATCACGGAGATGCTGGGCAGTGATGTCCTCCGGGATACCCTCATGAACCGTATTTTCCCCGGAACTCAGGCGGCAATTATCCCCTGGCTGCGGAAACATGAACCGGAAGTCTGGAGAAAGGTGCGCCGGATTCTCCTTCCGAAGGATTACCTGCGATTCCGCATGTGCGGCCTCTTCAACAGCGAACCCTCCGATGCCTCTGCCACTCTCCTTTTCGACCAGAACCAGCGCGACTGGTCGACAGAGGTTTTGAAAAAACTCAGCATCCCGATAGAATTTCTTCCCTTCATCGTCGCCTCCGACCAGGTAATCGCAGAAACCGAGGGCATTGAAGAACAAACCGGAATCCCGGACGGCGTTCCCCTGGTGCTCGGCGGGGCCGACCAGGCGGCGGCGGCTCTCGGAAACGCGGTGCTCGATGAGGGCGTCATGTTCATTGCGGTGGGGACCGGCGGGCAGATTGTCACCCCGCTCCGCTCACCCCGCATATCCCCCGGTCTCTGTCTCAACACCTTCTGCCACCTCCCGGAGTCACGGTGGTACCTGATGGGCGCAACCCTGGCGGCCGGTTTGAGCCTGCGGTGGTTCCGCGATACCTTTGCCCCGCAGGCATCGTTCTCCGAGCTGGATCATGAAGCCGCCGCGGTTTCCCCCGGGTGCGAGGGCCTGCGGTTCGCTCCCTATATCGCGGGGAAACGCTCTCCGATGCTGGACCCTTCCGCCGCTGGAAGTTTCACCGGCATCCGTCTCAACCACACCCGGGGATATTTCGCCCGGGCGGTGCTGGAGGGGGTGGCGTTTGAACTGCGGGACTCTCTTGATGTCATCGGACAGATGGGAATCCGTCCGCATACGGTCATTCTTTCCGGCGGCGGGGCAAAAAGCCCGCTCTGGCCGAAAATACTTGCGGATGTGTTCGATCTCCCCCTCGCTCTTTCGGCAAGCGAAGAGGCGGCCTGTTTCGGGACGGCGCTTTTGGCCGGTGTGGGTGTCGGCGCTTACGGCGACTACTGGAAGGCGGCGGAGCTTGTCCCGAAACCGTCCCAGGTGATCGAACCCAAAAGCGACAATGTATCGCGATATGAGGAGATATACCGTGGGCGGGAACAGTGAAAAGATTGTCTGAACCACTGATTCGTGTGATTAAAATGATAAAAGATGATGAAAAGATAGTCTGAATCTCTGATTCGTGTGATTATATTGATAAAAAATGAAAAAAACTTGTCAGGCGAAACATTGAGATGAATAAAAAAACTGTTTTCACAAATTACATCGAAAAACTTTCTGATGTCGCATTACGCGGCGATGCAAGGGAAGAAAGCTTTTATCAGACATTAGCGGAAATGGTTGGGGAAGTCGCGCTGTCAACCGGACATGCAAATGTACATATCACCACGCTGCCAAAACCAACCGATGTGGGAAATCCCGACTTTCGGCTCTGGAATGGCGCCGATCGCATTATCGGCTACATCGAAGCAAAGAAACCTTCCGAAGAGCGGCTTGACCTCATTGAGGAATCAGAACAGCTTCACCGCTACCGCTCTACGTTTCCCAATCTTATTCTGACTAACTTCCTTGAATTCCGGCTTTACCGTGATGGCAAGTGCGTGCAGACGGTTCTATCAGCTCGTCCGCTGGTACTGAACCGGTTGCGCACAGTCCCGCCCGTCGAGAAACCTGACGAACTTTCAGCTCTCCTTGACCGCTTTTTCAGCTTTTCTCTGCCAAGGGTGTTCACCGCCGAAACGCTTGCCATCGAACTGGCCAAACGCACCCGCTTCATGCGCGATGTCGTGGCTCAGCAACTCGTCGAAGAGCGCGCCGAACCCGGAATGCTCTCCGGCTTCTTCGAGGCCTTCCAGACCTTCCTTATAGGTTCACTCACCATCGAAGATTTTGCAGATCTCTTCGCCCAGACAATTGCCTACGGAATGTTCGCCGCCCGCACTCGGGCCGGGGAAGTCTTCAGCCGGCGCTCTGCCTTCGACAACATTCCGCACACTATCGGAGTTCTGCGCGACCTGTTCCGCTTCATCTCCCTCGGCGACCTTCCCGAACAGCTTGCATGGTGTGTTGACGATATCGCTGAAGTCCTCGCAGTAGCCGATGCTTCCGGCATCCTCGACCGTTACTATCACGAAGGCCAGGGCAGCGACCCCATTGTACACTTTTATGAGACCTTTCTTGCACAATACG
>JAUYCD010000064.1 GCA_030692375.1 Candidatus Latescibacter sp.
CCCCCCTTATTAAGGGGGGAAAAGAAAATTGTTCATAGTAATATGTAAACATTTATTTGGATTTGACAGAACCCTCTCCCTAAATTCCCCCCTTAATAAGGGGGGAAGCCGAAGGCAGGGGGGATCTTCAAAGACACAGGAGCACTCAATTTCTCTTATTTACTGTATGTTGCTGACTTAACGACATAACCGAATTCTTTTCCGTGAGGAGTTGTCCATGTGGTATATGAAAGTTGTTCTGGCTGTTGTATTTCTTTCGTATATTCATGCACCTGCTTTTGCCGCCGGCGGCAAACAGAGCAAGGTCACCATCACCGAAGATTACCCGGCTCTCAAATCCTATGAAACAGGTTTTGCCCGTGATGTCATGCGCACTCCGGAAGGGGTCAGACTTTTCAACATCGAGCTCATCGAAACCGATTCTCCCGGCGCCGGACTTTCCGAAAAGGGACCATCGAGACAGTCCCTCTATGGTACGATTCAGGCGAAAAAGGAGCTTATTCTCGATGATCCCCGCGCTCAGGGGGCGTTCCTGGTTTTCTGCATGGCAAAAGCCGGCGCGAAACCCCTTACTGTGAGTGTGAACAAGCATACCATTTCCTACCATCCGAAAACATTCGGCGGAAAACAAGGCAACAGCGATAATACCCGCTGGTTTCCCATCGATCCCTCCTGGCTTGTGAAAGGGAATAACGAAATCGTGCTGTCCTACCCGGAAGGGACAAAAGCCGACTCATGGGTGATTGCGGTCAGCCGCAAGGATGAGTTTAAACGGGGCGGCGGCGACCCCGCCAAAGCCGGTCTCACTTCCTGGCGAAGCGTGGACGGCGGTAAAAAATGGGCGCAGAACGCACTGGGGGACATGGGAGAAATCGTGGGCGAATATACTGTCCGCCTGAGCCTTGACAGGTATCGGAAAACAGGCTGGCTTGCCGGTCCGGTCATCGATCTCTGGCGCGCCCCGGAAAATGGTTTCATCATCCCCATGACCATAATAAATTCTTTGAAAGTATCCGGCCAGGTGGATGTTCCCGCCGGAACCACAGTGACCTGGCAGGTCCGTCACGGTGCAGGGCCGGATCCGCTTGCCGATTACTGGAGCGAATACCGTACCATAGGAACAGGTCCCGCTGTGAGCGCGGAGCTTGGCGATCCCGGAGGGCGATTTTTCCAATGGAAAGCTGTCCTCGATACCTCCGACCCTCGTATCAGCCCGCTCATCCGCTCGGTAAAAGTCGAGCGCTCTGTCACCCGTGTGGATCATCTTCCCGATAACATCTATGTGCTTTCGCTGGATAATCCCGATCTTCGGTATTCTTCGCTTTTCGGCGAGTACGAGCGCTGGGACGAGCCCCGGCTGAAAATCCTCCGCAGCCGTGAAAACCTGGATGCACTCGTTGCCGGGCGCAAAACCCAGTTCGAGAAAATGGTCTGCCTGCTCGATTACATGGCAAAACGATGGGTGTGGGTCAGTCCCCAGCCGCAGTATCCCCACTGGGATGCACTCAACATTCTCGACCGTATCGACCGGGAGGGAGGCGGAGGGATGTGCATACAGTTTTCCATCGCGCTCATTCAGGCTCTTGAATCGTTCGGTATCCAGGCCCGCCTGGTCAACGCCGTCGGGCACGAGCTTGTGGAGGCCTGGAGCGATGATTACGGCAAATGGGTGATGCTCGATCCCATGCAGGGTTCCAACGTCTACAACTATTCCCTGAAAAACGGCGAGCCGCTGGGTTTTGAGGAGCTTCACAAGGTCTATCTCGATCTCTTTTATCCCGATCGTCCCATCGACTGGCTCACCGACCATATGCATTACATGAAAAATCCTCCAGGCTCCCCGGTGGCGGCGGGAACGCTGGACAAGAACTGGCCGCGCAGCTCCGCATCCGATGAGCTTTTCTGCGGGCTGGCCAATGCAGCCTACATGAGGATACGTACCGGCAGCAACTGGATGGCTAACCATGAACCGGAACCCCTGGGACATGGGATGTCGGAGTATGCCTGGACCGGATATATCGACTGGTATGACGATAAAACTCCCCCGCAGCGGCTTCAGAAAACCTTTACCGACCGACCCGCCGATTTCTGGCCGACACTGAACCGGGTGAAAATGTACGCAGTCACCGGGCCTGAGAACGACCGTGTGTTCCTCCGGTTCACCACATTCACCCCGAATTTCGACACGTACCTGGTCGATGTGGACGAAGAGGGCTGGAAACCATGCAC
>JAUYCD010000065.1 GCA_030692375.1 Candidatus Latescibacter sp.
AAAGACATTCAAATTCTTAGTGTTCAGACGGGTATGGAAGAACGAGGTGTTTTTCCATGAATGTGAGGATTCGTAATATGAATTATAAAAGTAACGCAACATCCGTTTTTCTATCCGGTTCTGCCAACTGTACTCCATAAAGTTCGAATATTTCCCAAATTTTTCCCATTTGAGATAGGTCATAAGATTGTCATAACTCACGGATACGCTTTTATAATTGTATCGCCCGAGGGTAATCAAAAAGTCACGGGGTTTCAGTTTCAGGAAGAAATGATTCCCATTGTAACCTATAGCATAAGGGGTGGTATAGCTTTCCCGCTGGTCGATGGTGCCGTTATTGTTGAAATCGTCGCCGAATGCTACATAAGTCCCGGTAGGCGAAAGATCATAGTTATAGGTGAGGTAGGGTGCAGTGCCCCAGTAGGTGTCATTCAGCATATCCCAGTCTACATCTATTCCGATATTCCCGGGGTATGGGTTCTCAATCACTGGGTTATACTTCATATAATTCAGGGGATAGTTGTACGCTTCGCCCCCGAATCCCCATTTGCCGAAATCCTGTTCCAGGTTGGCAAACCAGGCGCGCGTGGTTTCTTTGTGCCGTCCGCCACCGGTCAGGTTCTCATTTACCGGATAGGAGAAGAGAGCGTTATACTCGTTGATTTCTCCGTTGATTTTCAGGCCGCCCCAGACGAACTGGGCATCGATGCCGTAAACATTCCAGCCGGTCCATCTGTCATAAGCTATTGTGACCCATTGCATGTTGGACAAATCTCTTACATTCATGGGGGACCGGGCCACATTCCTAACATCATAGCCGACGCTCCACTTGTCTTTATAGGTCGGACTGAACGGCTGATCGTTCCAGCTTGCCTCTCCACCCTGGGTATACTTGTAATATGCGGAAATCAGGTCGATATTATAGTAATTTGCCACCAACACCTTGAATTTCACATCACGGGCTTCCTGGGGAATCATGAATTCGTATATCACCACATCGGTTCCCGTAGCCTGCTGGTATCCCAGGGACATGTCGGCGGCGTATAATCTCCCCTGCGGATCGCTAGGGTTGGAAGGATCCGGCAGGTTGAGGATTCCGAAAAAGTTGGTAATATCCGTTTTACTGAACATGTTCTCCTTGGCATTCGCAAGATTTAAAGCCGTGAGAAACCAGTCAGCGGCGGCATAGTCTGTATCTTTCCGGGGATAGAAATCCTGACCGGTAGCTACAGGGAAGATGTACTGTCTCTGAAATGCACCATTGTAGAAACGTTTCGAACTCAATACATCCTTTATTTTGAAAACACGCATCGGCACCTGGCTGGTTAAATCATTACCGTTAATGAAAGTCCGTATGTCGTAAATTGTCGGCCCATTAGAGGTATTAGTGGGTGAACAGTCGGAGAGCACCAGATAAATGTACCGGGGAGTATCCCGCATTCCTGCGATTCCGTTGTCGATATCGGTATGGGAATACGCCCGGGTTCCGCGCTGACGGTTGATGAACGTACCGCCGACCTTCAGCTTGTCGCCGAGTATGCTCTGCCAGTGAGCGCCAAGCATGGTAAGTGTGGATATACTTCCCGGTGTACCCGGCTGGGCGATGAGCGTGACGCTGTTTTTGCGGTTTGATGCATCCCACCGGAAACCGTTGAAATTCTTCATCATCAGTGTGGAGGAAGTGAAGAAAGTACGAATGGTCGTACCGAAAATTAACTTGGTCTTCCAATCCGAGAATTCGTCTGACGTGATCATGAGATTGTTGAAAACCGAAGCTGCATAATAGAAAGGAGCAGCAGCGGTCGGATCGGAAGCAGTATTACCGGAAGTTGCACCGTACCGTGAAGTGTCCCATTTCACATTGTAAATGCTTCCACCGGGCAGGAGGAAGTTCCCGAACGGATCATAGGAAACCTTGGACATCACCTGCCGGGTATTATAAGTAGTGGCGCCGGCTGCATTTATACCGGTCTCGTACGCTTCAGTAAAATACCTGGGGGCCTTTCTCAAATCATACCTGCCGAAGTTTTCATATTCCTGAAACCACCGCGGTCTGTACTCCCGGGATACGAATCCTGTATCCTTTGCCCATTCGACCTGACCAAACGACGTCTGGGGAAACAACATCATTGCTAAACCCAAGTACACTATACTGCCAATCAGCTTTTTCACATGACCTGTTTTTTTCATAGCACCGTCCATCCTGTCGCTGATTTACGAATCAAAAAGAAATCCCGAAAGATATAAAATGTCTTCCATTTGTGTTCGTAGCCACTAATGGAAAATTATATGCGTAATTGAAAATCACCGACCCGAAGCCATATCCTAATCCCAGGTTGATATCTTCCTTTGCGACATCGCCTTTTTTGAAGATGATAATTCTATTGCTGCCCCTGATGTATCCGCCTCTTAATTTCAGATCGGTTCCTGAAATTTTGTATTCAAACCCGGCATGATATATGATATTGTTGACATGAGCAACATCACACGCAGCAATATCAAGTTCCACCGCTACCAAATCCTTCTGCATCATGATACCGATACCACGCTCGACAGGCAGCTTGCCTCCTTCATCACCCGACTCAGAAATATTGGGTATGATGGCATCCTTGACATACACTCCGGTGGTGAACGTTCCCAGCCCGAACAATTCACCCAGAGCATAGGTTGCGCTCAAGTCCAGCGAAAAGGAGGTCTTGGAGATAGTGTCATCTTTGGAGGTCCCGTCACGGGTAGCCTGACCCTCGACCGACCAGCGCATGATTTTTGCGTTGCCGCCCACAGTGAATTTGTCGGTCAGGGATAGAGCATAACCGCCGCTTATCACCATATCGCTCGCCACATCGATACCGCCGTAGGAAACGCCTAATCCCAATCCACGTCTCTTTCCCAACGGGGTCGCTAAATTAACCTGCGAAATGTTCAAACCGGAAATCACAGTAACCGGAATGCCGTACGATAAACCCACCTGCCTTTTCTCGAATTTCACCAGCCCCGCCGGATTATACCAGTAGCTGGAAGCATCTCCCGCAGAAGCCAGAAACACTTCAGCCATCCCCATCGAGCGGGCGCTCTTGCCTGCCGTGTCAAAAAAGGCGGCCTGTACCAACTGCGCAGAAGACACCGCCATTACGGCAGCGAAAGCCAGAACATAATGGGGCTTACGCTTTTGATCCGTTTTTTTCAAACTCTTCCACATTTTACTTGCCATATCCTGTGTACCCATCCAATTTTATACAGTTAAATTCAGATAACGAGAGAATGCTATACCGACTATCTTACATCAGTATGCCATCGCAACGGTACCGGAATGTACCTCCAGACCGGAGCTCGTATATGCAATCACCTGATAAATGTAAATTCCCGGAGGCACCAGTTTTTTGTCAACACCCTTGCCGTCCCAGCGGCCGGGATCGGTATCACCTATATAATCACGGGGAGTTAATGTGCCTTTGTACAGCCTTACCACTATATTGCCGGCGGTGTCATAAATCTCTACCCTTATACTGGCTGACGATTTATAAAGCCTGAATTCGATCACTGTATAATCGTTCTTATTGTCCCCGTTCGGGGTAAATGCCTTCGGCCTGGCCTGGACATCGGAAACAAGCCCGGTAAGAATTTCTTTGGTGTAGGCTACCCAGTGTTTGACGGGATCTTCCCGCAGATTCAGAGCTCCTGTATTGTCGTTTTTCGAGTCGTTGGAAACAACAGAAGCAAATTGAAAAGAATTTGTAAGAAGAGTAGTTTTGAAATATATCTTCAGGAAATCAGGGCTCTTGCCATCCGCATTCGTGACCGGATTGGCAAGACTCACGGTAATCATGGTGCCTAAGGAAGTATCAGCGGTAAACGGAACCAGTTTATTTGCTTCCGAACTGTAAACAGAATCCACTGTGGCGTAATTGGGAACCAATATGGATATGGTTTTTAAATTCTGCCCGGTATTAAGCGAATAATCCACCGTATAAACGAAATTCGTCAGTTCACCCATCTTCACCTCAGCGGGTGTAATGGATGCCTTCCCGTCCGCAATCGGCTGCTCGGTGGTATAGTTGACCGAAATAGCATTGAATGTCGGTGTCATGGAGATATGGTTGGTTTCCAGAAACACTTTGTACTTGAACTCGTTTACCGGCTCGGGAGAATCGAAATCAAAACGCTTCGCGGTGTGTCCGATGCTCCAGACACTCGGAGCGGATGGTGTTCCGTCGGGGAGACGGGACCGGGTCTGTGTCTGCACCGTGATTTTAGTATATCGGTATATGTCGACACCCGTTCCCCTCGGAACATCGCCCTCCCAGGTTACCTTGTCGATAGTCTTGAGCTTCATGGGATCGCCGAGACTGATCCAGGGTGATTCATAAGTGGCACTATATAAATAGCCGGAACCATACACCATGATCTCGCCGATGTTCGGCGGTTTGACTCTCGCTTCAAAAATATAGTACTGTGGATAGCGCACCCAGGCCGGCGGGAAGGAAACCTCGGCAAAATTATACCCGCCGTTGTCGGCGTTCGATATCCCGACTTCGTGAATGATTTCTAATATGGTAGAGCTGGATCGAGCATAAAATCCACGGGGAGAGTCAGTTACCCAGTTCTGCGGGTTGGAGCCACCGGTATAGACAACTATTTTATTAATAAGGAAATTGTCCAGAAGGTCAACCTGCTGGTAGCCGCCTACCGGGCTTCCCGAGTAGGGATACCCTACCGACAAATCACCGTCGGTCAGACGATAGTCCCCCGAAGGATGAAACAGCGCAAGATTTTCTCCGTCATATCTCCG
>JAUYCD010000066.1 GCA_030692375.1 Candidatus Latescibacter sp.
GTGCATAGGCAGATCCAGCGTGCATAGGCAGATCCAGCGTGCATAGGCAGATCCAGCGTGCACTGGCAGATCCAGCGTGCACTGGCAGATCCAGCGTGCACTGGCAGATCCAGCGTGCACTGGCAGATCCAGCGTGCACTGGCAGATCCAGCGTGCACTGAGCTTGTCGAAGTGCGGATTCACGGTGCAGATGTTTCAATGAGCAATGTTGAAATTAACGGTCATTCCGCGTGCAGGAGAACTTTCAGGTAATTCTGCGGCTCCCGTTCCAGCATCTCATAAGCTTCCTGGGTACGGCTCATGGGCAGCTCGGCGGAGATCATCGCTTCCGGATAAAGGTCGCCCCTGGCCAGATGTTCGATGGCATCTTTGAATTCACCATGGGAAACCCGTGAGGTGACCAGGATACCCTCTTTCCAGATCAACTCCTTCATCACCAGGGATACCTCCTTATCGCCGAGGCTCAGAACGCAGACCTTTCCCGCGCCGCGGATGCTGCGGATAGCCTCACGGACGGGGTGGACGCGGCCTTCGATTTCCCTGGCCTCACCCGTCGCTTCAAAGGCGATGTCTACTCCGCAGCCGCAGGTATGTTCGCGGATGGCCTCCACCGGATCGGTTTCCAGCGCATTGACGGTGATGATATCCGGATAGATACTTTTCAGAATTTCCAGACGTTTCGGTATGACATCGATGGCGAAAATTTTGCCTTTGGTGATTGTACGGGCGGCCTGGAGAATTGACTGGCCGATCTTACCGGCGCCGAACATCGCCAGGGTATCGCCTGGCTGGACGCTGGCCCGCTTTGAAGCATGAAAGCCGATGGAGTAAGGTTCGATCAGAGCCGCATGCCTGTCGGGTATATCCGGATGAATCGGGTAGAGCATGAAGTCTTTCACCGCTGCGTATTCTGCGAAACCGCCATCCGAATCGATGCCGACAAGCTTGAGCGAGGTGCAGGCCGGATAGTGTTTCCTTCCGCAGGCCGGGCATGTTCCGCACCAGTAGATCGGATCGACCGCTACCCGGTCCCCGATGGTATATCCTTTTACCAAACTTCCCTTCTTTGCAACCGTCCCGATAAATTCATGTCCCTGGATCAACGGAAGTTTGCTGCGGGGGTGGAATTCCCCGTTGAAAACATGCTGGTCGCTTCCGCAGATGCTCGCCCATGTAACTTTTACCAGAACCCCGGAATCGCCGATCTTCGGCTCGGGAACATCCTTCCACTCGATCTTTCTGTATTCGGTAAGTACCGCCGCTTTCATAGTAAATTCCCCATTTTAAAAATATATTCTCTCGCAAAGTTCGCAAAGAAACAAGGAAGAAGCCGGAAGAAAAATCTTTTGCTTTGTGCCGCTTTGCCTTTGCCCCTTTGTGCCTTTTCTTTAGACTTTGTCACTCTGTCACTCTGTCACTTTTTTTACTGCCTTCATATCACAGTAAGATTTAGGATTATCCAGCACAAAAAGAAGGTACAATATAGCGGTCACCATCATGCAGAGCGCCACTGTAAATACTCCCTGGAAGGTCATGACTTTCATGTCCAGGAGCTTTCCGAAAATGATGGGCAGGAGAGCCATGAAGGGAATGATGCCCATGTTGGTCACCGCTACGTATGTTGATTTGTCCAGGGTCGGACAGCAGAAGAGGCACATATTGGTGTAGCCTACATTATCCGAAATCTGGGCCAACCCCGTTACCACGAATGCTGCGAAGAACACCCACGGCCCGGTGGAAGGCACGAACCAGGCAATAAGCGTGTAGAGGATGGCGAATGTCTGGGCGGTGGCCATCATGTACTTGGGACCGTACTTGTCGGCAATGCGGGTGATGGTGGAGCCTCCGATGGCCAGCCCGAGGCCATACAGGGCGGGGAACCAGCCCGCATCGACACGGTTGAATCCCCGCTCCTGGATCAAATACACGAGAAGGAAAGCCATCATGATATTATGGCCGCTCATGAGCCATTTACCGACGAAAAATTTCACCAGCAGCCGGTCGCTCTTAACTATCCTTATGCATTTTTTCAGATACTCCCAGAAAGAGGGGGCGCTCTTTACTACAGCGCCTTCCGGCTCCTTCAGGAGTAGAATGACCAGGGCGGTGAGCAATGAAAATATAAACGCTGCGAAGAAGATTACCGCGAAACCGTAAGGCGCCTCGAAATGTTTCTGAATCCCTTTTGAAGCGAATCCGGAAAGGAAATTGCCGCCGTACCGGAAAGTGAATTGCACCCCGAGCAGGAGGCCGAGCTGCGCTGTGGGAATGATCTTGAAAAGGAGGGTGTAATTCGCCGGGATATAAAGGTTTACTGTTAAACAGGCCAAAGCATAACAGATGAGGAAGAACCAGATACTGAAAGGAGCGTTGGCTGTTCCGGTGAGGAGCACGTAGATACCGTAAACAAGCCAGGGTATGCTGGTCAGGAAGAATGCCCAGGCCATGTAAAACTTTTTAATGGGTTTTCCCTCGGATGCATAGGCCGCCCAGGTTTGAGGCAGTGCGAATCCCAGCCAGAATATGGCGGTGACAAGCCCGATCTGGGTTTTGCTCGCATTGAGAAATGACAGGAAAGCCACAGGAATGCCCATGTAATAGGTCATTCCTCCCCAGACGCTTCCTCCGAAGCCGAACAGGACAGCGCTGATATTATACTTCCAGTACTCCCGCAGGCTCGGCTTTTCCTTCACCGTTACCGCGCCATTATCACGTGCCGATTCTTCCATTCCCTTTCCTTCCGCTATAAATAAATGAAAACAGCTTATTCACCAGAATTATTCAAAAACTTGCTATGATATTTTCTTAACTCTTTTTTAAACAAATACTTATTATTAATTTTTGAAGGCAGCCCCCTAAATCCCCCGAAGGGGGACTTTTCGCGGTAAAGATGAAAATGTGAAAGTGTAACTTTTTTTAAAAAACCGAACAAAGCCTTGTCTATCAGTCTCTAAAGTCCCCCTTTGGGGGATTTAGGGGGCTGTAGTTTTAACGTTAACAGAGACTGAAATCTCTTTTACATGCATAATTCGGATAAGGATAATAAAGAATTATGCTATTTAACGCACTTTTACCGTGCCTGTCAAGAAGAATGATAGTTATGGAAATATTTCTTGCCTTGAATCCTTCAGACCTGCATCTTAGGTGCATTTCATCTGAATTATTGCTCCGGCATCTAAACAATCAAAACATGCGCAACTTTTTATGTCGTCGTGTATAATTCAATCATTAATAACAGAAAAGGTATTTATGCCCAAACAAATTACTGACAGCCTTCTCGCAGGTGTGGGGAGAACGGATATAACACCGCCGGGGAATTGCTGCCTGGAAGGTTTTGCCGGGAGAGATCATGTAGCCGAAGGGATCCATGACCCCCTTTACGCCACTGCGCTCGCTCTCTCCACACCGCAGGGAGATGCGGTGATCGTGTCCATGGACATTTTAGATATACCCGATTCAACAGTCGACATGCTCTGGGAAAAAATCCGGGGACGATTCAGCCTGGAACCCCGGCAGATTCTTTTCAATGCATCGCACACCCATGCCGGCCCGATGACCTGGCCGCGGATAGACCAGAAACACTGTCCCGACCGTAACATGTGCTTCCCCGACACTGAATACATGAAAAGACTGGTGGAAAATATCGTGGCAGCGGTTGAAAAAGCCCTGGAAAACAGTAAACCGGCGCGCGCCTCCTGGGGAATAGGGGAAACCCGTATCGGTATCTGCCGGAGAGCACAGGACACATCCACTTACCGGGGACCTGCCTCCGGATACCTGGGAATTTACGCCAACTATCCCAACCCGCTTAAAGAAGTGGACCGCACCTGCCCGGTGATACAGTTCACCGATGAAAACGGTTCTCCGCTGGCGCTCGTTTTCGGGGCTTCCTGCCATCCTACCACCATGAGCCATGATAATTACCTTGTTTCTGCGGAGTATCCGGGCGCCGCCCGTAAAATCCTGGAAGAACGCATCGGTGCACCAGCCATGTTCCTGCAGGGAATAGCAGGAGATGTAAAACCGCGTCGGGTGGCGATGGAAAAAAGTTTCAGGAGCGGAACCTTAGAGGATGTGGAAGCGGTCGGCGTTGAGCTGGCGGAAG
Organism: Candidatus Latescibacter sp.; assembly: GCA_030692375.1. NCBI lineage: Bacteria > Pseudomonadati > Candidatus Latescibacterota > Candidatus Latescibacteria (ex Chuvochina et al. 2023) > Candidatus Latescibacterales > Candidatus Latescibacteraceae > Candidatus Latescibacter > Candidatus Latescibacter sp. The sequence continues at coordinate 4,106 of JAUYCD010000066.1, forward strand.
ATGTGCTGCGTACAATGAAACATGGCCTGAAACCGCTCGATATTCGTCTGCGCTCTGCGCTCCGGCGTTTTCCTGTACCCCTCGCCGCAGGGTGGGATGAAAAAATCTTCAGGAATTACCTTGAATCGAACCAGCCCCTTCACCGCCGCATCTGGGCGGAATGGTGGCTGGACAAAATCAGCGCCGGGGAGTCTATACCACGAGAGATTCCCATGGCCCTGTCGATCCTTGAATTATCGGAGGATCTCCGGTTCGCCTGCCTGGCCGGTGAAATTCTCACCGGTATCGGCCTCAAGGTGAAACATCGCTTCCCTTCGGGCGTCACCCTTCCTCTGGGATACTCGAACGGTCGGAGCGGTTATATCCCCGATTCCGATGTTTTGAGAGAAGGAGGTTACGAGGTGATAGAATCGATTTTCTTCACCCCGTGGCTGCCCGCTCCCTGGCGCGAGGATATCGATGACACCATCCTGGGCGCGTTTGATGCGCTCCAGGCGAGTCTGGAGGATTAAAAAAAAAAGTCTGAACCTTGATTCTCGTGATTCTTGGATTAGCCTGATTATGGTGAGATGGATTTATCAAGGTAAGCCTTTAATCTTAGAATTTATCGAAGCTTGTTGCGGGGTTGGATCCCCCCAGTCCATCGGACATACCCCCTTATTAAGGGGGGCAACCGATACCATCGGCGGTAGAATGGTTTTTCTATTTTATCCTCCTTAGCAAGGGGGATGTCACCGAAGGTGACAGGGGGATCATCTTTGATACCTCGCAGCTTGCTGCGGGGTAATACATTTTCCCACGAATCATGGTTCAGATTTCTTTAAAAAAAGGATATATATCATGAAATGTTTTATTCGAATGCTCTTTATGACAGGATTACTCGGCTTCCTCATAGTCAGCCCCGCATGGAGCCAGAAAAGCGGCTTTGGATTGGGTATCATTGCCGGAGAGCCGACAGGCATTGACGGGAAATACTGGCTCTCCGGCAGCACAGCTATCGATGCCGGGGCTGCATGGTCATTTGTCGACCATCCGCATTTCCAGGTGCAGGGTGATTTTGTATTTCACAATTTCAGTGTTTTGAAGCGTACTTTCGAAGTAACCAAGGGGGAACTGCCTCTCTATTACGGCATTGGCGCCCGTCTGCGTATTCAGCATGAAAACCAATTCGGGCTGCGGTTTGTGGGAGGTGTGTCGTATATCTTCGATAATGCTCCGGTAGATATTTTTCTTGAGGTCGCGCCTATCATGAATCTTATTCCCAGCACCGAATTAGACTTGAGCGCGGCAGCAGGAATTCGCTACTGGTTTAAATGATACAAGCATGGACGGCCGCTTTCGGGAAATAAGTCGAAAGCGGCCGTTCAGGTTTCAGCGTGTAAGCCGCTTTGTCAATTCGACATATGAGGGGAAGAGTTTTGTGAGCTTCTCACGGTCCCCCAGTTCAAAATCCTCGTAGTCAAATCCCGGAACCATCGTGGTTCCCAGGAGCCCATACCTTCCACCCCCCATGAGAAAAAGCCCTCACCGGCCAGCGGTTCAAGCCGGAGAAGCTTTATGATTTCATCCGCATCCAAAACTAAATCTTTACGGTTTTCGATTGATTCTTGGTGAGAGGCCATCGAACCGATGAAGCATCAAAATAATTATTTTGTTACAGTAACCGTTCTCGATGAAACTGTAACATAGTTGGTGAAAATATTGATAATCACATCAAGAACGCTTGCCTGGGTTTTGATTTCATAATTTGTTGCGCCCCCAGCCATAACTTGTGTGTCCACATTGTTGATGGGCACCAATCCAAAGAGAACATACCATTGACGTTGTTCAACCACCTGATTTTGCGCAGGTCCACTCCCAATTTTATGGATGTTTGTAGCACAACCTGCCGCAACGGCCATCATGACAACCAGAGCTAATGCTAACCCGTTTTTCAGCATACACACCTCCAGACGATTCATTTTTTTGTCAAGGAACCAATGGAAGATTCAATGGCCTCTCCATTTTTTTCATAGAATTTCAGGGTAATTATGTAATCGATTTGAAAAGAAGTATGGGAGTTCTGTGCAACAAACAGTTTAAAAATAACCATTTCTTTAGTTATAACTCTCATTTGGTTAATAACGAAACCACCATGAGAAAATATACCTTGCATAGTTTTGTCGTTTCCCATTTTTTTCATGATTGCCAACTCATATCCCGCAATTTGATCCTTTCTGTCTTCAAGTTTCGGGAGAGAAGACACAACACAGATAATTCGCTGTTCGGCATCGACAAAGAACTGTATCGGTTTGACAAAAGATGTATCGCTCATCGCTAATTCCCTTCCAATAATCTTCAATACATTCTCAGTCAATTCTTTTGATAGTGGCAGGCATTGTTTTGGAGGAGAGAAAGAAAAACCAAATTCATTATAGGTAACTTTTTCACTCAGAAGTGACGGATTAACTTTAAATTGCAATTCGGCCGGTTTTTCATCCTTTTTTGAACCACATCCCATGATTAATCCATAGATACTTACAAGGGCAATCAAGTAAACACCGGCCTGTCTTGCACTATACGTCATAGATAAATCACCTTCACCAATTTATCATTATTCGTTAACTGTAATATAATGTTATAATAAAGATACCGACATGGAAAGGCGAAAGCAAGTACTATTTTTATGCCATACATCAACCGTAAACCTTGACTGTATCAGAGTGATAACACTTGCGGGGGCTCGCTTTAAAGAACCCCCGCATCGTGATTTCTTATTTTATCAATATTTTTCATCATACTTCTTATATATCATATCTTTCCAACCCGGGATGTGGCCTTCCATTTTACGGGTTTCCTGGGGGTCGTGACGGTTCCCAAGGTACAGCCACTGCATGGGTTCATCGGTGCCGTTGATGGAGGAGTGAGGAATTTTGAATGTGGGAGGTATGAGAAACGCCATTCCCGGCTCCTGCCTGCGAAGCTGGTTCCCGAAAAGGAGAAGGCTGGTTCCCTTGAGCTGGCACCATATTTCCTCGCAGCCCGGGCCGTGCATATGCGGCTGCGCCATATCCCAGGCGGCAACAGATACTACCGCGATGCCCATCGGGTTCGAGAATTTCACACCGTCCACGATACCGCGTCCGATGTGCGCCCAGTGCATTCCCGCGCCTGGCATGTGATCCTTGTATGAGCCGGTCTTCATTTCTTTCAGAGGCTGGAATCCTTCGGTTATGTCTTCCACCACGATAACCGCCTGGAGCGATTGTTCCTTGTCGGTATTGAAGAACTGGTAGGTGAGCCCGGCCGGGATGAATACTCCGGTGCCTTCCGAAAGATCGGCCTTCTTGCCCCCTGCCTCAACTCTGCCGACGCCTTCGGTTATGTAGAAAAATACCTGTTCCTTATCGTGCTTTGTCTTCTGAGTGTAGGTGGCGGGATCGAGAGCGCCGTGATTGTATGCTTTGATATATTTCAAAACCGCGCCGGGCCGTGAAGGATTCGCCGGGTCTCCGGGAGTCAGGTAGGGACGCTCGATCCATCCGCCGTGCATGACCGAGCGGTTATAGACCGGGGAATTCTTCCAGTTTTGCAGGTAGAAATCGATATTCGTATCGGTGGCAGGATAACGGTGATTGTAATCATCCAGCTCGAAATACGACGGCGCCTTGTCCTGGGTGTATCCGGGAATAAAGGTGATGGTGAACAGTGCGGCTGTGAGCATGAGCAGTCGTTTCATGGAACCCTCCTTTGAATTTGGTCAGATTTTACTTTATTCTGTAGATATGGACATCGTAGGGTTTGAAATCATCCTCGAATGTACCGCGGCGCACCGCTATGGTTCTCCCCTCGCCGACAACCTCCGCTGTCCGATTCCCGCCGCTCAGGGTAAAGGAAGCTTTGGTTTCCCCGTTGCGCATCCCGGCGGCAAAGATATAGGTTTCTCCCCTGTATTGTTTCATCAGGGTATCCACAGGGATTTCCGGGCTGGCTGATTTTACCTCAATCTTGCCGGTAACTGTCGGGCTGTTCAGCACTGGCGCCATCTCGCGGATCTGCGCGTTGAGCCTGGTCACAGCCTCAAGCATTTCGGGGTCATCAAGCAGTGCATGCTCGTTGAATTTCGGCTTCCACTCGTGCACGAAATAGATGATCCCGCCGGAGCCATGAATAATCGACATCCATACCTCCGCCCGGACTTGGTGGGGAGTGGCCTTGTTCCCTGAGCTTATGTACGTGCATTCGATGCAGTTCCAGACGATCTTTTTGCTGCCTGCCCAGGCTCGGAGACGTTCCACTCCGGCCGGCACATACCAGAGATTACCTTTTATCTCCGGGTAGGGGCTGGTGACCGGGTAAATATCGAATGATACGATATCCCCGCCCCTGGCATACTCAGGGTAATCCTCGGGATGGTTCCTCCTTACACCACGGCCGATATAATTGTCCCAGGCCACAGCCTGACCGAGGTTCAGCAGCACCGGCCGTGAAGGATCCGCGGCGCGGATCTTCTCATAATCGGCGATGATTTTTTCCGGAAGGATCGGAGGCCCGTATCCCTTGCCTTCTCCCTGGGACTGGGCGTTATCCGGCTCGTCGCCGTGCATCCAGCCCGCGATGACAGGATCATCCTTGTATTTCATTCCTGTCGTATTCTGTGAGCAGATGACCCGCATTCCGGCTTTCCGGAGAGCGGCAAGTTGCTCCTCGGTTGGTCCCTGCCAGAGGCCGACATACAGGTTGATTCCTGCGGCTTTATACTTCTCCGCATTTGAGGGATCCTGGAGCCAGACCGCAAGAGGGAAGAAACCAGGATCGGGCGGGAGGCCGCGTTCCCAGGCTGAATATGGGGTTTTACCTGCTTTTGGAGCACCGGAGGATGTCTGGGCATCTGCCATAGCAGTAAGTGAAATCGTCAGATACAAAAAGAGAAAGAATCTCATACATGATCCCCCTTTACAGTGAATGAGAACTTGCCGGTCTTATAAGGAAAATATATATAACTTCGCGGTTAAATAGGTGTTTTTTTTAGAAAGACACGACAACCCATCCCTTTCTTTCAGTCCAGAAATATCCGGTATCCCTCTTTGCCTTTTTGCTTTTTTTCTCTCGGAGATTATATTGAAGACTGTTAATTGAATTTTTACGGTTATGTCGTTAAGTAAGCTAAGGTGATCATCCGAAAGGTTAATCCCCCCTACCCCCCTTATTAAGGGGGGGGGAAAAGAAAATTGTTCCTGGTATTATGTAAACATTTATTAGGATTTGACAGAATCCTCTCCCAAAATTCCCCCCTTAATAAGGGGGGATGCCGAAGGCAGGGGGGATTTTTAAAGACACAGGAGCACACAATTTCTCTCATTTACCGTTTGTTACAGTTACATCGGTCGATGTCATGCCGAACTTGTTGCCGCTTCGCGGGAACGATGAAACCGTTTCGGCATCTATTTATAACGATGCGTTCGTATATTTAATCACCGGAGCAATATAAGGGTTTTAACCCCGTCTATAGAGGTCATGAGCGGATTTGCCTGACATTATTCATGTAGACATGGACTGTTTTTTCGCGGCGGTCGAGATCAAAGACAATCCCGACCTTGCCGGAAAGCCGGTCATCGTGGGGGCGCTTCCCGGCACCCGCGGCGTGGTTTCAGCATGCTCGTACGAGGCGAGGAAATACGGCATTCATTCCGCCATGCCGGTAAGCCAGGCCTATAAACGCTGCCCCCACGGAGTCTTCCTTCCGCCGCGCGGATACCGTTATGTGGAGGAGTCGGAAAAGATTCACGACATATTCCACTACTATACCCCGCTTGTGGAATCGCTGAGTCTCGATGAGGCTTTCCTCGATATTTCCGGGTCGCACCTCCTTTTCGGGTCAAGCGTCGAAATCGGCCGTGAAATCAAACGCCGCATCCGTGAGACAACCGGTCTGGTTGCTTCGGTCGGAATCGCCCCGACAAAATTCGTCGCCAAAATCGCCTCTGACCTTGAGAAGCCCGACGGTTTCGTGGTGGTTCATGAAGAGGAGGTACTCGATTTCCTGCGCCCTCTCGACGCCCGCAAGATGTGGGGAGTAGGCAGGGTGACCTGGCAGAAGCTGGAGAAGCTCAGTTTACGAACCATCGGCGATATACGGGACTACCCGCCGGAACAGATGGAGCGGATATTCGGCCAGCAGGGCATTCACTTCCACAATCTATCCCTGGGCATCGACGAGCGTTCGGTGAACCCGGTTTGGGACCGCAAACAGGTGGGCGCCGAATACACCTTCGATGTGGACACCGGCGATATGGATGAAGTGGAGCGCACCATCCTGGCATTATCCGACAAAGTTGCGAGCCGTCTCTATCGGAAGGGATTCCGGGGGCGGACGGTTACCCTCAAACTCCGCGACGAGACATTCAACACGGTTACCCGCTCGCGGACGCTCAGCCGGGCGGTGATGTCCGGGGAGGACATCTACCGTGAGGCGCGTTCCCTGTTCCGCGGAGAAAATCTTCATGGCCGTAAGGTAAGGCTGGTGGGAATATCCGTTTCCGAGTTCGAGTCGGAAAACCAGATTTCCCTCTTTGATGAAAAAACCACCGAACGCAAGGAAAAGGTTGAAGAGGTCATCGCCCGTGTGCGGGACAAGTTCGGCAAAACAGCAATCACCCGCGCGGCGCTGGTGAAAAAAGACGGAATACGGAATACAGAAGACAAAAATCAGAAGAAAAAACCTCAGAATTTGTCGGGATTGTAAAAAAGTCAGTTTTGTCATAATTCAGCCCCTGAAACGATTTAAGGGCGATTGCGTCATGCCGAACTTGCTACGTCGTCAAATCTTGTAAATCCTGTTAATCCTGTCAATTTTTTTCTCTTTTTCTTTTTTATTGCGAACTTTGCGAACTTTGCGAGAAACAATCTTTTATTCTGGCTTCTGTCTTTCGACTTCTGTATTCTTTCTTTATGAACATTCTCCTTGTCAATCCCTGGATAACCGATTTTGCTGCGTACGATCTCTGGGCGAAACCCCTGGGGCTGCTTTATATCGGCGCCTTTCTCGAAGCGCGCGGACACCGGGTGCGCCTGGTGGACTGTATGCACCGTTTTCAGGGTGAGCACGGCTACATCGGAGGTGAGAAGCGCCTCTTCGGAACCGGCAAATTCCATCGCGAGATCATTACCAAGCCGGGCAGTATCGCTCATGTACCCCGCCACTACTGCCGTTACGGCATCCCGGTGGATTTGTTTCGATGTTTGGTGATGGAAGGACCTGCGCCCGAAGTCATTCTCGTGACCTGCGTCATGACCTACTGGTATCCGGGGGCGTTCGAGGCGATCGCCCTCCTCCGGAAATGGTTCCCGGCGACGCCGGTCGTTCTCGGCGGAATTTATGCGGCTCTGTGCACAGAACATGCACGTGAGAAGAGCGGCGCTGATACAGTCATCACCTCTTCCCTCCCTTCAGAAATCATCAGCTCAGTTGAAGCGTTCGGGGGAAAGCAGGGTGAAGGACCTGTTCCGCACGACTCTTTCGATCGATGGCCAGAGCCGGTATGGGAGCAGTATGCCGAGCTTCCCGCCGCCGCGGTTCTGACTTCGAGGGGATGTCCCATGCGCTGCACCATGTGCGCATCACACCTTCTCTTTTCCGGGTTCGAGCGCTGCGACCCCGGTAAAGCCGCTGAATCCCTTCGAAACCTTGCCTTTCGGAACTCCTGCCGGGATATCGCTTTCTATGATGACGCCCTTCTCCTGGATGCAGGGCATTATGCGCTTCCTCTTTTCGAAGAGCTGGCGCAGGAGGGCGCACCGGCAAGGCTTCATACCCCCAACGGCCTCCATGTCCGTGAAATCAATCCCGAACTTGCCCATGCAATGAAACGCGCCGGAATGACTACCATCCGCCTCAGCCTTGAAACCTCCTCCGACGAGCGAGCCCGCGAAAAATATTCCGGCAAGGTGAGCCGTGACCGGTTCAAAAGCGCAGTCCGGGCGCTCTTCAGGGCCGGTTTTGCTCCAGACAGCATCGGGGCGTATGTTCTCGCCGGTCTGCCGGGACAGGAAAAGGAAGAAGTATACGACACAGTGGCCTTCTCCCATTCATGCGGGGTGAAAGTGAAACCGGCGCTTTTCAGCCCGGTGCCGGGAACGGCGGAATTCGAGCGCGCAATTGAAACCGGGATGCTATCGAGAGATGCCGATCCGCTCCTCCATAACAATACGCTTCGCACGTTTGATCTTTGGGGTGGGGAAGGGGAATATGAGAAGTTCAAGCGGATGGTGACGGAGGGAAGTAGAAAAATACTTGGGAAGACAGAAGACAGAATAAAGTTTGAACCATGATTCATGGGATTAAAGGATTATCATGATGGAAAAAGTTGGGCTTTAAGCTTATTTACTCCCTGGCCATCTCCCAGATATTTGAATCAATATTTTGTAACTCTTTATGATGCTTATCGTTCCACGAGAAAATATTTAATAAAATATTCTTAGGTTCAAGTCCTCTTGAAGGACGAATCCCCCCTGTCCTTCGGACATCCCCCCTTATTAAGGGGGGAATCATGTTGGCAGGCAAGCTTTTACCCCCTTAATAAGGGGGTCGCCGCTTTATGCGGCGGGGGGATTTTGTCTAAAGAGCAGATAAGTGATATGGCATATTTATCGCCGAATAAAAAATGGGGGATGGCCAGTATTCACTCCCCTTTGCCTTTACTTTAAAAAAGTACTATACTACAGATGAATTTTTCGAAGTTGACCCTGCCTCTCTAGTTCAAAAGGAGAATTTCAATGATGTCGAAGGTTTCTCGCCGGGGCGTATCGTTTTTCGGCATACCATTTCTTTACGTTCTCGCAGTTCTCATCTTTCTGGCATTTTCTTTTCCGGGATCCGGTACAGCAGCTTCGCCCGTAAGAAAAGCGGACAGCAAGACCGCAGTAAACCCTCTTTATAACCAGATCGACCTCCGTGCCGGACAGATTCAGGATAAGGTGGTCGCATGGAGACGGGACATCCACCAGCATCCGGAACTGTCCAACAGGGAATTCCGCACTTCCAAAATCGTTGCAGACCACCTTACAGCCCTGGGGCTGGAGGTAAAAACCGGAGTGGCGCACACCGGGGTGGTGGGCATTCTTCGCGGCGGTAAACCGGGGCTGGTGGTAGCGCTCAGGGCCGACATGGATGCGCTCCCGGTAACCGAGGAGGTGGATGTACCCTTTGCCTCTAAAGTCCGCTCTACCTATAACGGCGTAGATGTCGGGGTCATGCACGCCTGCGGTCATGATGTGCACACATCGGTGCTGATGGGTGTTGCTGAAGTGCTGGCAGGAATGAAAGCGAATCTCCCCGGCACGGTGAAATTTATCTTCCAGCCTGCCGAAGAAGGTACTCCCGCGGGCGAGGACGGCGGCGCGGGTCTCATGGTCAAGGAGGGGGCGCTGGAAAATCCCAAACCTGATGCAATATTCGCCCTTCATGTGTTCCCTGACAGCGAGGCAGGCGCCATTGCCTACCGTTCGGGCGGCGCCCTGGCCAGCGCCGACGGGCTGCATATCACTGTCAAGGGCGTTCAGACACATGGGGCCATGCCCTGGGGCGGTGTGGACCCCGTAGTGGTTTCCGCCCAGATTATCCTCGGTCTCCAGACCATCGAGAGCAGGCAGGTGAATGTTACCCGCGCGCCATCCATCGTGACAATAGCGATGATTCATGGCGGCGTGCGCTCAAACATTATCCCCGATTCGGTGGAGATGACCGGCACCATCCGCGCCCTCGACAACGATATGCGGAAGGACATCCACGCCCGGGTGAAACGCACAGCCGAACAGATTGCCTCGAGCGCCGGGGCGTCTGCGCAAGTGACCATCGACCTGGGAGTCCCGGTTACAGTCAATGATCCCGCACTCACCGCCCTGATGGTTCCCACCTTGGAGCGGGTAGCTGGCAAAAATAACGTTATAAACTCTCCGCCCAAGACCGGCGCTGAGGACTTCTCTCTTTTTGCAGAAAAAGTCCCCGGGCTGTTCATCTTTCTCGGCTCACGGCCCAAGGGAGTCGACCCCGCAACAGTCGCCCAGAACCACTCACCCCGGTTCTTTGTGGATGAGAGCTGCATTCCCCTCGGAATTCGGGCGATGGCGAATCTGGCTGTGGATTATCTGATAGGGAAATGAAATAATACCAATTTTGTTCTAAATTGGGAAGAACTCACCCCTTGATCCCCTCTCTTTCCAAGAGAGGGGTACATTCCGGACATGTGTTACTTTTCAAAACTGCTTGTTTTTAAAAGAGTAACTGGGTCTTCCCCTCTTTTGCTTGCAAGAGAGGGGATTATGGGGTGAGTTATTCTTTTCACCGGAAACTCACAAATCCTCCGGTTTTCACCGGAATCTTATATATCCCGTCTTTGGCCGAAACATAGAGCGTTTTCAGGTCTTTCCCGCCGAACGTGCAGTTGTTGGTTGCCGCCGGGCAGGGAATGGTGCCGAGGCGCTTTCCGGTCTTGTCGAACACCTGGACGCCCAGCCCCTGGGTTGTCGCCACAAAAACATTCCCGGCGCTGTCAACCGCCACACCGTCCGCTCCGCTCATCTCGCTCTTTTTGGCGATATTTTCCTTCGAAAGCTCCAGCTCTGCGAAATTGCGGGCGTTGGAAAGGGAACCGTCGGCCTCCACATTGTAGGCGAGGAGGTATTTCCCCAGGGTGTTGGCAAGGTAGAGCGTCTTCCGGTCGGGAGAGAGCGCTATGCCGTTGGGGAATATCACATCGCTTACCACCCTTCTGACTGCGCCGTCCGGTTTCACATAATACACCGCGGGCTTGTCCTGCATCTTCGTTTCCTTCCCGATGAACTGGGAATCGGTGAAATAAAAACCACTCGAGCGGTCGATCACCATGTCGTTAGGGCCGTCGATGCGTTTTCCCTTGTACTTGTCCGCTACAACTCTGAGAACCCTACCAAAGGTGTCCATCTCGATCACCCGGTGTCCCATCATCTCGCAGGCATAAAGATTTCCGGCCTTATTGAGCTTGAGAGTGGCGGTCATGCCGTCATTTTCACGGATAGTTATTATATCTATTATTTTCCCGATCGAGGTCATACTATAGACGCGGCTCTTACGAAGATCATCGAAATTGTTGTTGGTGAAAAAGAGTACGCCGTTGACATAGCAGGGCGACCCGGCCGTGTCGAATGCCATGTCGTCGGTCACCTTTTCAAGCTGCGCGCCTGACGGGATGACGGCATCAAGGCCCGAAACCTGGGCAAAAACCTCCGCCTGCATAAAAAGAAAAATTATAACTACCCCTATAATGCCGATTATACAACGATGCATGGAAACAAGCCTCCTTATCACTGATACATGGTATTATTTTGATAAAAGATGAAAGACAGTCTGAACCATGATTCGCTTGATTACAGGATTAACCTGACTGTGACAGTATTTAATTCGCTACGGAATAGATGCCGAAACGGTTTCATCGTTCCCGCCAAGCGGCAACAAGTTCGGCATGACACGTGTCATCCTGAACTCGTTTCAGGATATAAACACTCAAAACATGCGCAATTACTTAGACTTTCCTTAAAAAAGACGGTTCATCCGATTAATGAGTACCTAAGCGTAAGCTATTAATAATAAATAAGAACCGTTTATTGGGTATTATGGATGTACAGTTGGAACAAGAATTTTTTATTATGAATACTGATTTAAAAGAAAAAAAGGGGGTTCCCCCTCTATTGCTTGCAAGAGAGGGGGTTAGGGGGTGAGTTATCAATAGCCGCCGGTACCCTGCAGGAATGATTTACCTCCGGGCGGGGGCTGCATGTTCGGAGATTTTTCAAGCTCCTCAAGGAGCTGACGCTCATTTTTCGATATATTCTTCGGAGTCCAGACCCAGACCCGGATAAGCTCATCCCCGGTACCGGGTTTCTGCAGATGCCGGATTCCTTTTTCACGCATCCGGAAAATCTTGCCGGACTGAGTTCCTGCTGGAATCTTGAGGCGGGCGCGGCCGGTCAGGGTCGGCACCTCCAAAGACGCGCCGAGCGCCGCATGGGTGATAGTGACGGGGAGATCATAGAGAATGTCATCGCCCTGGCGCTCGAACAGGTCATGCGCGATCTCCTCGATGTAGACGAAGATGTCTCCGGGCGGGCCGTTCCGGGGGCCGACATCGCCCTGCCCCTTGAGCGGAATGTAGTTCCCCGTAGTCACACCCGCCGGAACGTGAATGGGAATTGTTTCCATGTCCCGGATATGACCTGAGTCGGAACACGCGGAACAGGGTTCAGAGATGATCTTCCCTTCGCCGTTGCAAGTGCTGCAGGGCTGAACAGATACAAACGTTCCGAAAAAGCTCCGTGACTGGCTGTGCACCTCTCCGGCGCCGCCGCAGGTCGAGCAGGTTTTCGGTGTTGAACCTGGTTTGGCGCCAGAACCGGAACAGGTCTGGCAGCGTTTGAATTTACGGATTTTTATTGTTTTATCAACTCCGGATGCGATTTCTTCCAGGGTAAGTTTCAGATTCACCCTAAGATCGTTTCCACGTTTCGCAGCAGGGTGTCCCCCGCCGCGGCCGCCAGCCCTTCCCCCCAAAAAATCACCGAAAATAGAGCCGCCGAAAATATTCCCGAAAATGTCCTCAAAATCGGTGGTATGGTGGAAATCCTGCCAGCTGAAACCGCCGCCCTGTCCGGAGAATGCACCCTTAAGCCCGTCTTCGCCGTACTGGTCATAAGTCGCTTTTTTCTTCTCATCGCTCATGACTTCGTAGGCTTCTGCGGCATCTTTGAATTTTGCTTCGAATTCCTTGTTGCCCTGGGTACGGTCCGGATGGTATTTGAGCGCCAGTTTACGGTAAGCCTTTTTTATTTCTTCCGAAGTGGCGTTTCTGCCCACCCCGAGGATTGCATAGTAATCTTTTCCCATGAGTTAGGTATATCCAGTTTTATAAAAAAGTTTTGACAGGAGGCTTTTTGTATAAGTCGTATTTATCCATAAAAAAAGATAAGTTGTTAAATAAAGCCCCCTAACCCTCAGTCCCTTTCCCCCCGATGGGGGGCAAGGGAAGTCGTTGCTCCACAGTCTTTTCCTGCCCCCTTCAG